>NZ_JBFUGW010000538.1:0-1848 GCF_056402735.1 Rhizobacter sp. P3_C12 | reverse complement strand
GAGATCGGTGACGATTCTTTGCAGCTGCGCTGAGAAGGCCTCTGCCCGTCGCCTACAATCCGCCGCGACGGGCCTCCCCGCATGGAAGCACGGCCAACCGGGTCAGGTCGGGAACGAAGCAGCCCTAACTGTTGCGACCAGTGCCGGGGGTAAGGCTCGTCACCCTCCCTCTTCGATTCGACATGTACGCTCGCCCACCTCCGTTCGGGCTGAGCTTGTCGAAGCCAGCGCGGAAAGCAACTCCCACCCACTCGAGTCGCACGCTGTAGATGCTGGAGCAACTCAAGCCGTAGGATTTGCTCGTGAAAGCACCGTGTGGACCAATCCCTGAAGCTTCACCTTGGTCATGTTCGCATCGAGAAGCCACGACTCGACGAAGAGAGTGAGTTCGGGATCGTCGATGATGGCCTTTGCATGCTTCCATCCGTCAGCCTGAGTCATGTCAAGGATGATCTTGGGAGGTGCTGAGTGGTAGTCGCGATGACGTGCCATCAGCCACGCGGCGTAGACCTCTTGCGGAATCAACCGCAGCTTGAACAGGTGGTACTGCGCGAACTGCAGGCCCCATAGGCGTTCGAAGTACCGGGTCGCCGCGATCTTCTTCTCCAGCAAGTCGTCCTCGATCTTGATGAAAACCTCCATGCAGCGCGATAGCGTCGCACCGCTTTGCGCCTGATTTGTCAGGACGAGGTTTCTATTGGCGGCGTCGGCAGACCGATGCGAGCGACTGGCGGCGAAGGCCGCAACAACCACCGAAAAGGTTGCCGCCAGCGCCGACGCCACAGGCGCCCAAGAAGCCACATCACAAGCCACTGAATCTGCCATTGGGAGACCTCTTGGTGATCGACGCAATGAGGCACAAGCCTATGACTCACGCGCGTACACAGCAAGAGTGGCGAATCGCAGCGTCCCGTGAACACGGGGGTCATTGAGTCTTCGTGAATTCGATGGAGCCGGGGCGAGAGACAGACACGACAGAGCCCCTCGCGGGGCTTTGAAGGGTTCTAGGTACCGGACTTCGAAACCTTGCGCTCCCTCGGCGCGATCCAGCGAGAGTAGAGGCCCTTGGCCTCACGTTCGAGGTAGGCGACGCTCTCCCGCAACTCATCCTTCGCCTTCTCACCAAGGTCGACAGCTCCATTAAGTCGCTGTTTATAGTGCCTGGCGTTTCGCAGCAGCACTTTTGCAATCTCAGTCGGCACGTCCCGAGATATTGTCCGAAGCCTCTGCGGAAAGATGCCGGCCATCACATAGGGGCGACGCGTCGAAGTCACTCCATAGGCTTCACGTTGAGCGGCCCATAAGGCAACCGGCAGCGGCTTGCCAAAGTGCTTTCCAAGCAGCTTTATCGTCACAGGTTCTGCGTCGAATGCGGTCACCGGGTACAACGTACCCAAGTAGGCCCTGGCACCTCCAAGGACGAATGTTTCGGATAGCCGATGCCATGACGCACAAGCGTTATTGAGAATGACCGGGCAACCGTGGCCAGCGATTGAATGAGGGATTGGCAGGTAATTGTTGTCATGCATCTGCAGTACCGCTGCACGATGCACACGGTCGATGGGAACTTTGAGGACAGGCTCCAACTCATCAATCCGGTTTGAGAAATCAAGAATGGCGGAACCCACTACGAGCTTGGAATCCCTGTCCGGATCATGCCAAGAAACACCATCAAGAGATGTGAAGTTGTAGAGCTGCGTTACCAGAATCCTGTCGTCGTCCCGATCCGAAATGGCGACACCTATCGCTGTATCCACTTCTAGACGTCGCATTTTTCCCGATGAATCCTCAAACTCGTACGTCCAACGCCAGCCAGAGGCGTCACCGCAATGAGTCGCAAATACAAGC
>NZ_JBFUGW010000537.1:0-1852 GCF_056402735.1 Rhizobacter sp. P3_C12 | reverse complement strand
GCGCTTCTACATCTTCGGGCTGGTGCTGTACCCGCAGGATTTCATCTACCTGACCGGGCTGCTGGTGCTGAGCGCGTATGCGCTGTTCCTGTTCACCGCGGTGGCCGGGCGGCTGTGGTGYGGCTATGCGTGCCCGCAGACGGTCTACACCGAGATCTTCCTGTGGGTCGAGCGCCACCTGGAGGGCGACCGCATCGCGCGCATGAAGCTCGATGCGGCACCGTGGTCGGCGAACAAGCTGCTGCGCAAGGGCGGCAAGCAGGCGGCGTGGATCGCGATCGGGCTGTGGACCGGCTTCACCTTCGTCGGCTATTTCACGCCGATCCGCGTGCTGGCCGGCGAGGCGTTGCAGTGGGGCTTCGGCCCGTGGGAATGGTTCTGGGTGTTGTTCTACGGTTTCGCGACCTACGGCAACGCCGGGTACATGCGCGAGCAGGTGTGCAAGTACATGTGCCCGTACGCGCGCTTCCAGAGCGCGATGTTCGACCGTGACACGCTGGTGATCGGCTACGACGAGAAGCGTGGCGAGCCGCGCGGCTCGCGGCCGCGCAGTGCCGATGCGAAGGCGCGCGGCTTGGGCGACTGCATCGACTGCACGCTGTGCGTGCAGGTCTGCCCGACCGGCATCGACATCCGCAAGGGGCTGCAGTACGAGTGCATCGGCTGCGCCGCATGCATCGACGTGTGCGATGGCGTGATGGACAAGATGAACTACCCGCGCGGGCTGATCCGCTATGCGACGCAGAACGGCATGGACCGGGGCTGGACGCAGGCGCAGATGCTGCGGCGGGCGCTGCGCCCGCGGGTGCTGGCCTATGGCGCGGTGATGGTCGCGATCTCGGTCGGCTTCGTCGCGAGCATCGCGCTGCGCCAGCCGTTCAGGGTCGACGTGGTGCGCGACCGCGGCACGCTGGCGCGCCAGGTGGAAGACGGCCGTGTCGAGAACGTCTACCGGCTGCAGGTGATGAACGCGACCGAGGCGGTGCAGCGCTACCGCGTGCACGTGACGGGCATCGAGCAGGCGACGATCGCGAGCACCCGGGAGGTCGAGGTCGGCCCGACCGAGGCCCGCTGGTTCGCGGTGCGGGTGCAGTTGCCGCCCGAGCGCGCGGCCGCGCTCGGCCCGGGCGCCCACCCGCTGGCCTTCGAGATCGAGCGGCTGGGCGACGAAGGCAAGGCCGAGGTGCACGAGAAATCGACCTTCATGGTGCCTCGCTGAACATGGCATTCGATGACAAGGAGACAGACATGAACCCGAGCGGAACCCTCGCGCTGCCGTGGTGGCGCTACAAGATGGTGTGGCTGGTGATCAGCGGCCCGGCCACCGTGGTGGTGGCCGGCGTGGCGACGATGGTGCTGGCGCTGACGCACATCGATCCGGTGCTGGACGAGCCGTCGAGCGCCGCGGCGCGCGTGGCAGCGGCCAAGACCGCGGCGGCGCCGGCGCAGCAGGCGCGCAACCATGCCGCAACGCCGGCACCCTGAGCCTCATCCAACCGCAGGAGCCGCCATGACCCGGACCACCCGTTTCATCACGATCCTGTGGCCTGGCTTCCTGATGGCGGGCGTGCTGGAGATGCTGGTCTTCGTGGTCGTCGACCCGAACGAATTCCAGTGGTTCGGCGGGCCGTTGATCGGCTGGTCGCCGCGGGCGATCTACAGCGTGACCTTCCTGATCTTCTGGGGTGTGATCGCGACCTCTTCGGCGTTGACGGCGCTGCTGTGGTCGACGATTGGAGAGGACGCTTCTTGAGGGGCAAAGGCGCGGGTGAGGGGCTGGGCTGGGGGCTCATGCCGAGGCGGTCGGCGCCCCGGGGGGCGCCGACTGCACGAAGAAGCTCGGCTTCGGGGG
>NZ_JBFUGW010000536.1:0-1856 GCF_056402735.1 Rhizobacter sp. P3_C12 | reverse complement strand
TCGCGCCCCTCCAGCCCGGCCGCCTGGCTCACCCGACTCTCTGCCCTCTGCATCGCCGCCCTGATCGCGCTGCCCCTGGCCTACCTGTTCGAAGGGGCGACACGCATCGGCCTGGGGGTCGACATCGTCCGTGCCGGCACGGTCGCCACGGCGACCCTTCCCTCTCCTGGCCGGCTGTCCGCGAACGCGAGCCTGGCGTTCCTGCTCAGCGGCATCGGCTTCTGGCTGAACAGGCAACCCTCCACCAGGCCTCGCCAGCTCGTCTTCCTGGCGCTGTCCCTGGCCGTTTTCATCATCGGCCTGGCCGGACTGGTCGGTCACTTCGTGGGCCTGGAGACGCTGTACTGGGTGGCGAGCTTCAACCGGATCCTGCCGGTCACCGCGCTCGGACTCTCGGTCGTCGGCTCCGGCCTGTGGATGCTCCACGGAGCCTCCCAGGCGCTTGAACCCAAGGTGTTGCAAAGGACCGAGCAGCGCATCAAGCGGCGCTCGATCGCGGTCATCACGCTGGTCGCCCTGGCGGGGGGCGTGGCGGGTTTCGGGGTCATGCGCGACACCTTCGAGCGCTCGGTCGCAAAAGACATGCTGCTCATCGCCGAGACGAACGCCACATCGCTGGCCCACACCATCGAGGTGAGCCTGTGGTTCCCGAGAACCGTGGCGACGCGGCCGGCCGCGCGCCAGGCCCTGGACAGGCTGAGCACGGCACCCGACGACGCGGTGGCCAAGGAGTTCCTGCAGCGGGTTGCCGACAGCGTCCTGACCACCGACCTGACCGGTGTGGAGATCTACGCCGCGAATGCCACGTGCGTGGCGCAGGCGGGCTCCATGACATCGGCGAAGACGCAAGTCATCCAGCGCCTGTCGACCACGGGGTCGACGACCTCCCTGGCCTGGCGGGAGGGGTACCTGCTCTTCACGTCAACCGACGTCCGCGTCGGGGAGCGCACCGTCGGACGCGTGCTCACCGAGCAGCGCATGCCGCTGTTCGATCGTCTGCTGGCGGACATCCGAGCGTCCCGCGACACATCCGACGTGGCGATCTGCGGCCGCGACCAGGACAGGCTGGTCTGTGCGCCGAACCGGTTCAGGCCGTCCGGGTTCGAACTGCCGATGTTCGACGCGGCCGGCAGTCCCACCCTTCCGGTGGCAAGAGCCGTGCTCGGCGAACAGGGCGTGCAGTTCCTCGACGACCAGCGCGGCAACCCTGTCCTCTCGGCCTTCGCGCCGATCAAGGATTTCGGGCTCGGGTTCGCGGTGCGAACCGATGTCGAGACGCTCTATGCGCCGATGAGGTCACGCCTCAACCTTCTTGCGTTGGCGCTTGTCGGCATCGTCGCGCTGGCCATCTATGTCCAGCACAGCGAAGTGAGGCCGGTGCTCAGGCAATTGGTTGCGAGCGTCTCGGCTGCCGAGGCCGCGGAACAGGCGGTCCGTGCGAGCGAGCACCGGCTGCGCATGGTGACCGATCACCTGCCGGCACTGATCTCCTACCTCGACTGCGACCTGCGCTTTCGCTTCGTCAACCGGACGTACCAGCAATGGTTTGGCGATGCAGCGGCGCCGCAGATCGGGGCGAGCGTGCGGGAGTTCTATGGCGAGCAGGCCTGGGTGGAGGTCGAGCCCCGGCTGCGGGAAGCCCTGGGAGGCCACGAGGTTGCGTACGACCGGGAAATGGTGCGCCCCGAAGGTCGTCGCCATGTGCAGGTCACGGCCGTTCCCGATCGCGACGAGCAGGGCAAGGTCGTCGGGCTGTATACCCTCGTCGCCGACGTCACCTCGTACCGCGAAGCGCAGCGAGCGCTCCAGGAGAGCGAGGCGCGTCTGCGCACGGTGGCCGATGCGCTGCCGATGCG
>NZ_JBFUGW010000535.1:0-1868 GCF_056402735.1 Rhizobacter sp. P3_C12 | reverse complement strand
CCAGCGCGCTTCGTGCACTGACTGTCGCCCACTGTTTGACCACAACGAACGAAGTGAGTGGCGGGAGTTTGGGCGACGGGCCATGAAACCAGTCAGCGCAGGGGAGTCATCGCCCCCCGGGGCGATGACCGACCCGGCCGGCGAGCCACAGCCTACCCACCCGCGCCTTTGCCGCTCCGAACTCCGAAGACCTCAGCCCGCCGGAAGCTTCTTCAACAAGGCCAGGGCAGCAACATTCTTCGGCTCCAGCTTCAGACAGCGCTGAAGCGCATCGCGGGCCGCCTTCGGGTCGCTGGCCTGCAACGCCTGCGCCTTCTTCAGCAGCGTGTCGGCCAGCGCACGACGCACCGCTGCATCGCGCGGCGACGCGTCCAGGCGCTTCTGCAGCATGCCGATCGCTTCGTCGAATTCGCCCTGCCCCGCCAGCATCGACGCGTGCTCCAGCTCGATCGACTGCTCGCTCGGCGCAATGCGCGCACCCGGCTTGCGCGTGAGCGTCAGCCGCGACGGCTGCCCCAGGTAATCGCGCTTGTTGCGCGCACGCTCGATGCCGCGCAACCCGTCCGCGGCCTCGGCCTGCTCCGGCTGCACCGCCAGCACACCCAGGTACGACTGCTCCGCCGCATCCAGATCGCCCTTCTTCAGCTCGGCCCGCGCCCGCTGCAGCCGCTCGGTCGCCAGCACATCGGCCCGGTGCCGCGCCTCGGCCAGGCGCTCGCGGTACTGCGCAGGCCGCAGCGTCGCGAGCACTTCCCAGGCCTGCACCGCCTCGCTCCACTTGCCCTGCCGCTCCGCAGACACCGCCAGCTCGCTCTGGCGCACCTCGAACTCGGACACCGGGTCGTTGCGCGAATTGGCGCCCGCGCCGGTCCCGCCGGTCGGGTTGCCGGTCGGCACGCCGGCACAGGCGGCCAGCAGCACCGTGACGGCGGCCAACGCGATGAATCTGACCGCAAAGAAGCGAACCGCGAATGAGTGCGTCATGACGAGGGCGTGAAGCTGCGCAGGGTCTGCAACTTGGACTTGAAGGCCTCCAGGTCGTGGCTGCCGTAGATCATGGTCCGGCGCAGCATCAGCGGCTGCGCCCAGGCCGGGTTGCCGCCCGGCGTCACCGTGCCGGCCAGCCGGTAGCGGTTGCGCGCCAGCGCCTCCAGCACCACGTCGTTCACGTCGCCGAACGGGTAGGCATACGTCAGCACCTCGTTCGACAGCCGCTTCTCGATCACGTCGCGCGGCACCTTCGCCTCGGCCTCCATCCGCTTCGCATAGGCGGCATCGTTTTCACCTGCGGCCCGCTCGATCAGGTTGGAGTGGGTCTTCGAGTGCGACTGGATGTCGACCAGGCCCGAGGCCGTCATCTCCTGCATCTGCGGCCAGGTGAGCGCATCGCCGGCACCGACGAAATCGGTGTACAGGAACACCGTGGCCGGGAAGCCGTGCTTCTTCAGCAGCGGGTAGGCATAGCGGTAGTACGACGCATAGCCGTCGTCGAAGGTCAGCACCACCGAACGCTGCGGCAGCGGCTGCCGGCCCTCGAGGAAGCCGATCAGGTCCTTCAGGCGGATCACCTTGAAGTTGTTCGCCGCCAGCCAGTCGAGCTGCTGCTCGAAGCTCGACGACGACACCGTCATCTTGCCGTTGCCCTGGCCCACGCGGTGGTAGCACAGGATCGGGATCGTCTGGTACTGGCCGCTGCGCACGCCCATCGGGTTCAGCGGCTTCAGCGGCACGATCACCGGCTGCCCGCTGCGCGCCTGCGGTGCCCCGGGGTTGGCCTCGGCCACCTCCCAGTCGCGCGCCGCGCTGCCGAGAAAACGCTGCGCGATCGACGCATAGCTGTCCTCGCCCTGCGGAACGTAGACCAGCAG
>NZ_JBFUGW010000534.1:0-1894 GCF_056402735.1 Rhizobacter sp. P3_C12 | reverse complement strand
CCACCGGAACGCCCGCGGCGCCGCCGATGCGCGCCACGCAGCGGTTGCGACCGCCGCGCTTGGCTTCGTAGAGCGCCTCGTCGGCACGCCGCAGCACGCTGCTGACGGTGTCGCCGCTCTCGGCGAGCGTGATGCCGATGCTGATCGTGATGTTGCGGTCGGGCAGCCAGCGCGACACGTCGAGCCCGGCCACCTTCATCCGCAGCCGCTCGGCCGCGGCGATCGCGGTGTCGATGTCGACCTCGGGCAGCACGACGATGAACTCCTCGCCGCCCAGCCGGCCCAGCTCGACCGGCTCGCGCCCGCCGTCGCGCAGCACGGTGGCGATCGCGCGCAGGATGTCGTCGCCGACCAGGTGGCCGTGCTCGTCGTTGATCATCTTGAAGAAATCGAGGTCGACGATCAGCAGCGCGCAGGCCCGGCCGTCCGCCAGCATCGCCTGCAGCGTGCCCAGCACGTGGCGGCGGTTCGGCAGGTGCGTGAGCTCGTCGGTCATCGCGAGGTCCTGCATGCGGTGGCTGGTGCGGCGATGGCGCCAGACCAGCACCCCCATCACCACCACCAGCAGCGCGGCCAGCGCGATCACCACCGCGCGCAACGCGCTGGCGCGGCGCTCCTGGTCGAGCGCACGCTCGGTGGCCGCCTTCTCGCGCATCAGCAGCTGGTTCTCCTTGTCCTTCGCGGCGCTGTCGAACTCGACCTTCAGCGTCGCGAAGCGCTGGTCGAGCTGGCGATGCAGCAGTTCGTCGGAGACGGCCTTGTACTTCTGCTGCTGCTCGAAGGCACCGCGCCAGTCGCCCTGGTCGGACAGCGTCGCCGCCAGCTCGCCGTAGGTGGTGGCCAGCTCGGCGCGCGAATCGGCGGTGGCAAACACCTTCTGCGCCTCGCCCAGCGCCACCACCGCATCGCCCGGGCGGCGCAGCAGGCGCATCGCGATGCCGCGTTGCAGCAGCACCTGGGCACGCAGGCGCTCGTCGGGCGTGCGGTGCTGCAGCTCGCTCGCCTGGGCGAGCAAGGCGAGCGCGCCCACCGCATCGCCCCGTGCGTTGCGCACGCTGGCCAGCCCGCGCAGCGCGTAGGCCTCGCCGCGCGGGTAGGCAAGCTCGCGGCTCAGCGCCAGAACCGTCTCGAAGGCGTGCTGCGCGGCGTCCCAGTCCTTCAGGTTCTCGAGCGCCCGGCCAAGGTTGTGCTGCGTGACGGCCTGCTCGCGGCGCAGCCCGGCGGCCTGCTGCGCGCGCAGCGCCGCCTCGAAGTAGTAGCGCGCCTGGCTGTAGTCGCCCATGCGGTTGTAGAGGATCGCGATCGCGTTCAGCGAGGTCAGCGCCTGTTGCGGCATGCCCAGCCGCTCGTACAGCTGGTTGGCCAGGCGCAGGTCGAACAGGCCGTTGGCGAACTCGCCGCGCACGCCGCGCAGGTAGCCGCGGTGGTACAGGCCGTCGGCGCGCTGCTCGTCTTCGTGCATCTGCTCGGCGACCGCGACCGACTGCTCGAACAGGGCCATCGCCTGCACGCTGTCGCCGGCCAGTTCGCGCAGGTCGCCCTCGCAGCCGAGCAGGCTGGCACGCAGGCGCGGCGCACGTGGCAGCAGCGCGCGGGCCTGGCCGAGGTGCGCTTCGGCGGCGGCGCGGTCGCGCTCGGAGTGGTAGTCGCACAGCAGCCAGTGGGCCAGCACCAGCGAATCGGGGTCGGCCGCGGCGCCGGCCTGCTCCAGGTCGGCCAGCGCCTGCTCGGCCAGCTTGCGGCCCTGCTCGGGGTCGCTGCGCATCGCGGCGCGGCTGCGCTCGAGCATCGCGCGCGCCGGCGTGTCGGGCACGGCCGCCTGCGCCTGCACGGGCGACAGGCTCGTCAGCACGAGCAGGAGGCAGATCAGCGAGCGCGACGGCAGCATGGATTG
>NZ_JBFUGW010000533.1:0-1962 GCF_056402735.1 Rhizobacter sp. P3_C12 | reverse complement strand
GCGCCTGCCGGGCCCTCGGCACTGCCCGCAGCACCCGCCGACCCGAGCGCCCAGCCGCTGGCGGCCTGAGGTTCCGGGCCGGTCCGGCGCCCGCCGGATCAGTGCTTGCAGCGCTCCGCGTAGTTCGTCTCCGAGCGCTGCAGGTCGGCGCGCTCGCCGTCGTTCATCGTCGCCGTCTGCCGGCGCTTGGCCCCGAGGATGCGCAGCAGCTCGTTGCACTGCTCGCTCGCGATGCGCGTCTGCTGCTGTTGCTGCTGGGCCGCGGTCTGCACCGAGCGCCTGGCGTCGCGCTCGTTGCGCCTGTCCTCGGCCAGCCGCTGCCGCGCTGCTGCATCGTCGTCGGCGCATTTCTGGCGGTATTCCTCGTGCAAGCCGCTGATCACGTCGCCGCGCACGCCGCGCGACGGGCCGGTGCGGATGGCCTCGGCGATGTCGGCACAGGCCGAACTCAGGTAGCCGACGTGCTCGGCCGTCTTCGGCGCCCGTTGCACGTAGGTCGAGGACGGCTGCTGGTAGGTGTTGTTGTTGCCGCCCTGCGGGCCGATGGTGCCGAGCGACGCGCCGGCACCGGTGGTGCACGGCCGGTCGGACACGTAGGTCGAATTGCCCGACTTGCAGCGGTACAGCGATTGCGCCGAGGCGGACGGGGCCACCATCAACGAGGCCACCAGCGATGCCATCAACACGGCAGCACCGGACACCTCCCGCGCGACGCGGGCTGTCATCGATCTCTTCACGTTCACCCCTCCTGTTGTTCTTGGGTGGGGTGGGATTCTGCTGCGTCCGCGCCGGCCGTCCATCCCTCAGGAGGGTGATCGGCGCAAGGTATTCACGATTTGCGCCTGCATCGCATCGGCCGCCGCATGCCCGCGGCTGGCCTGGCTGCGCAGTACCGCGACCTCCATGTCGGCCAGCGGCGGCAGCTGGTGGCGCGCATCCAGGATCTGCAGGCCGGCCGGCACGCTGCAGCGCGTCAGCGCCGCCACCGCCAGTCCGCCCTCGACGGCCGCCAGCTGCCCGACCAGGCTCTCGCTGTGGGTCACGACCCGGTGCTGCCGCTGCTGCCCTGCCAGCGCCGCCAGCACCGCCTTGCGCGCCAGGCTGCCGGCCTCGTACATCGCGAGCGGCAGCGGCTCGCGCCGCCAGGCCTGGTGCTGGGCCGCACCGACCCACACCATCGGCTCGCGGAACAGCAGCGTGCCGCGCTGCGGCCGGTCGCGGGTGACGATCGCGACGTCGATCTCGCCGCGCTGCACCTGCGGGATCAGCGCCGTGGATTGCGCGCAAGCCAGCGTGATCTCGACGCCGCCGTGGCGGCTCGCGAAGGTGCGCAGCACCGGCGCCAGGTAGGCCACCGCGTAGTCGTCGGGCACGCCCAGCCGCACGTGGCCGCTGACGCGCGTGCCGCCGAGCGCGCCCAGCGCCTCGGCATGCAGCTCCAGCAGGCGGCGCGCGTAGCCGAGCAGCTCGTGGCCGGCCGGCGTCAGCGCCAGGTGGCGCGGGCCGCGCGTCAGCACCGGGCGGCCGACGGCGTCTTCCAGCTTGCGGATCTGCATGCTCAGCGCCGACTGCGAGCGGTGCACCTGCGGCGCGGCGGCCGTCAGCGAGCCGGCATCGACGACGGCGACGAAGGCGCGCAGCCAGTCGAGCTGGAGGTCGGGGGTGGTCATGGTCTGTCCGGATCAGCAGGAAAGCGAATGGTAGCAAGCTGAACTATGCGCTTTACGGGATGCAGCCCGGCGCCGACGATCGCGTCATGAGCAGCCCTTCGCACCCCCGCACCGCGGCCTTCGCGCCGCCCGCTGCGTCGCCGGCGGGGCAGGGCGCCTGGCTGATGACTGCCGGCGGCCTGCTGCTCGGCACGCTCGGCGTGTTCGTCGAGGAGGCCGGCCAGCACCCGCTGACCGCGGTGTGCTTCCGCTGCGCCTTCGGCGGCCTGGCGCTGCTCGCCTGGGCGGCGGC
>NZ_JBFUGW010000532.1:0-1966 GCF_056402735.1 Rhizobacter sp. P3_C12 | reverse complement strand
GCTGCTCGGCTGCGATACCGCGAGCGTGCAAGCCGATCGACTGCGCGCTGCGCAGGCACTGGCCGACGACCTGAAGGCCGTCGTGCTGCTGAAGGGATCGGGCAGCGTGATCGCGGCGCCTGGTCACGTGCCGATCATCAACCCGACCGGCAACGCCGCCTTGGCCACCGCCGGCACCGGCGACGTGCTGGCCGGCTGGATCGGCGGGCGCTGGTCGACCTCGCACGCGGCGTCGATGGATGACGCCCTGCAGACGGCGAGCGCAGCCGCCTGGCAGCACGGCCGGGCCGCCGACCTGTCACCCACGACGCCACTGCGGGCGTCGGACCTGATCGCCGCACTGCACGCACAACTGCGCGCGCAACTGCGCCGCGGCTGAGACCCCTCAGCGTCGGCGCGGCGCCTTGGCGGCCGTCTTGCCGCCGCTCTTGCGCGCTGCGGTCTTGGCCGCCCGCACCGGATGTGCCGACCGGCCCTTGGCCGCCTTCGTGCCAGCCTTGGCCGCGCGGTCCGCGCCCTTCACCGACGCCAGCTCGGCCGCTGCGCCGCCGGTCTTGTCGACCACCTTGCGGGGCCGCGCGGGGATGCCGCCCTCATCGCCCTCGTGGACCATGCGGAAGTCGATCTTGCGGCCGTCGAGGTCGACGCGACTCACCTGCACCCGCACCCGTGCGCCGACCGTGTAGCGCACGCCCGAGCGCTCGCCGCGCAGCTCCTGGCGCGCCTCGTCGAACTTGAAGTACTCGCCACCCAGCTCGGTGATGTGGATCAGGCCCTCGACGTACAGGCCATCGAGCGTGACGAACAACCCGAAGCTCGTGACCGCCGTGACGGTGCCGCCATATTCCTCGCCGAGATGCTCGCGCATGAAGCGGCACTTGAGCCAGGCCTCGACATCGCGCGAGGCCTCGTCGGCGCGGCGTTCGTTCGCGCTGCAATGCGCGCCCGCCACTTCCCAGGTCTCTTCCTCGGTGTGCGAAGCGCGCTTGGCCTTCGAGGCCGCTTCGAGCGCGCCGGTCACGATGCTGTAGCGCTTGCCGTGCAGCAAGGCCTTGATCACCCGGTGCACCAGCAGGTCGGGATAGCGGCGGATCGGGCTCGTGAAGTGCGTGTAGGCCTCGTACGCGAGGCCGAAGTGGCCGCTGTTGATCGGCGTGTAGATCGCCTGCTGCATCGAACGCAGCAGCATCGAGTGGATCTGCATCGCATCCGGCCGGTCTTTCGTGGCCGCGGCGATCGCCTGGAACTCGCCCGGCTTCGGGTCGTCGCTGACGCTCAGGCCGAGACCCAGCGCCTTCAGGTAGTTCTGCAGCAGCGTCTTCTTCTCGGGCGTCGGGCCCTCGTGCACGCGGTACAGCGACGGGTGCTTGTGCTGCGCGATGAAATCGGCCGAGCAGACGTTGGCGGCGAGCATCGCCTCCTCGATCAGCTTGTGCGCCTCGGTGCGCGTGCGCGGCACGATCTTCTCGATGCGGCCGTTGTCGTCGCAGACGATCTGCGTCTCGGTGGTCTCGAAATCGACCGCGCCGCGCTTCGAACGCTCCTTCAGCAGCGCGCGGTACACCTCGTGCAGGTGCAGCAGGTGCGGCACGAGATCCTTGCGGCGCGCCGCCTCGGGGCCGCGCGTGTTGCCGAGGATCGCAGCCACCTCGTTGTAGGTGAAGCGCGCGTGCGAGCAGATCACCGCCGGGAAGAACTGGTAGGCGTGGATCTCGCCGCCGGTGGTGATCAGCATGTCGCACACCATCGCGAGGCGGTCCTCGTTCGGGTTCAGCGAGCACAGCCCGTTCGACAGCTTCTCCGGCAGCATCGGGATCACGCGCCGCGGGAAGTACACCGAGGTGGCGCGCTCGTAGGCGTCCTCGTCGATCGGCTCGCTCGGCTTCACGTAGTGGCTCACGTCGGCGATCGCGACGACCAGCCGCCAGCCCTCGAACGCGCCCTTGCCGCGGCCGAGCTTGACGGG
>NZ_JBFUGW010000531.1:0-1976 GCF_056402735.1 Rhizobacter sp. P3_C12 | reverse complement strand
GAGCGGGCGCTGGCGGCCGAGAACCGCGCCGTCGCCGGCCAGCGCGCGGTCGATGCCAGCAAGAACGCGATGACGCTGACCGAAAGCGCGCTCGGCGACGCGACCGACCTGCTGCAGCAGGTGCGCGAGACGATGCTCTCGGCCGGCAACGCGACCTACACCGATGCCGAGCGCAAGGGCCTGGCCGACAAGATCGGCGAGTTGCGCAAGCAGCTGGTGGCGGTGGCGAACCGGGCCGATGGCGCCGGCACCTACCTGTTCGGCGGGCAGGGCAGCGGCCAGGCGCCATTCCTCGACGCGGCCGGCGGCGTCGTCTACCGCGGCGGCAGCGGCGAGACCGCGGTGGCCTCCACCGAATCGCTGCCGATCACCACCAACGGCGAACAGATCTGGATGCAATCGCGCTCCGGCAACGGCGTGTTCGACACCAACGCCGTCACCGCGACCGGCACCGCGTGGATCGACAGCGGCCATGTCACCAACCCGTCGGCGCTGACCGGCTCGACCTACAGCATCCAGTTCAGCGTCGCGGCCGGCGTCACCACCTATTCGATCCTGCAGGACGGCGCGCCGACCGCGCAGGTCGGCATGCCGTTCAAGCCCGGCCAGGCGATCGAGATCGACGGCATGGCGGCATCCATCGCCGGCAACCCGGCCGACCTCGACGAGTTCACGCTGACGCCATCGACCAGCAGCCAGACCGTCTTCGACACGCTCGACAAGGCGATCGCCGACCTGAAGACGCCGCTGCGCAGCGGCACGCAGATCGCGCAGTCGAATGCCGACAACCTGRCCAACCTCGACCAGGTGATGGCCACCCTGTCGGGCGCGCGCACCCGGATCGGCGAGACGCTGAACCGCATCGACGGCGTCACCGGCCGGCTCGACTCGCTGAAGCTGTCGAGCAAGACCGCGCGGTCGGATGCGGAAGACCTCGACATGACGAACGCAATTTCGGACTTCGCGAGCCAGCAGACCGGGTACGATGCCTCGCTCAAGGCGTACACCATGGTGCAGAAGCTGTCGCTGTTCAACTACCTGAATGGCTGATCGAGCGGCTGATGCCCGTCGCCATCGCCTGCACACTTTCCCTGGAGATTCCGCGTGACTGACAACGCCACACTCGGGCAGGTCGCCCTCGGCTATTCGCCGTTCATCGACCGCAGCCGCGCCGTGACGGCCACCCGCCTGACCATCTACCCGCTGCGCCCCGAGCTGAAACCCGATGTCGCCCAGTTGCTGCATGCCGTGGGCGGCGTGTGGCCGGCCGATGGCGGCCGCGCCTCGCTGAACATCGTCAGCGAGAGCCTGCTGCAGGACCTGATGGGTGCGAGCCCGTCGGCCAACCTGATGATCGAGATCCCGGCCTTCATGGCCTGCGACGAGGCCAACATCGAGTCGCTGCAGGCGCTGCACCGCGCCGGCAACACGCTGCTGCTCAAGGGCCGGCCGATGAAGGAGCTGCCGCGCGAGCTGCTGCCGTGCTTCAAGTTCTCGCTGATCGACCTGGCCGACGACCGCCGCGTCAATGAATCCGGCAACGTGGCGCCCGCCGGCGTCACGCGCAACATCGCGCACGTGCAGTCGGGCGTGCGCACGCTGGCCGACATGGAGGGCAGCTTCTCGCGCGGTGCGGCCGCGGTGCTGGGCTGGCCGATCGACGACGCCATCAAGGAGGCGCAGACCAAGGGCAAGTCGGCGGTGCAGATCGACCTGCAGGTGATCGTCGAGCTGATCCAGCGCGTGGACGCGCAGGACCCGATCGAGAAGCTCGAGAACACGCTGAAGCGCGACCCGTCGCTCGCGTTCAAGCTGATGCGCTACATCAACTCGCCGGCCTTCGGGCTGCGCGTCGAGATCAGCTCGTTCCGTCACGCGATCATGATGCTCGGCTACCAACGCCTGAAGCGCTGGCTGGCGCTGCTGCTGGCCACCGCCGGCAAGGACGCCAACATGAAGCCGGTGATGTTCGCGGC
>NZ_JBFUGW010000530.1:0-1994 GCF_056402735.1 Rhizobacter sp. P3_C12 | reverse complement strand
GTGTCGCTGGCCTGCGCCTACGGCCGCAGCGCGCCGCTGCTCGACGACGCCGGGCGCGCGCTGCTGCAGGCCGCGCTCGACCGCCCGGCTCGGCACCTGTGGTTCTTCAGCAGCTCCGAGGCGGTCGACCACCTGGAGGCGCTCGCGCCTTCACGGCCCTGGGCGGCCGGCCGCGCGCTCGCGACGCAYCCGCGCATCGCGGCCCGCGCGCGCTCGCTCGGCCTCGGGCAGGTGCTCGAATCCCGGCCTGCTCTCGCGGAAGTGGTGGCCTGCATACAATCGATCGCATCGTGACCGACACCGTTGCCTCCCCGCCCGCCCACACCGAGCCGGTGCCCACCGCACCCGTGGCTGTCGCCGTGGCGCCGCGCCGCCTGCCCGGCTGGCTCGCGCCGGCGGTGCTCGCGCTGCTGGTGCTGCTGATCGTCATCGCGCTGGTGCAGGCCTGGTCGGCGCAGCAGCGGGTGCGCACGCTGGAGCAGGAGCTGGTGCGCCGCCAGCAGGACAGCGGCCGGCAGTCCGGCGAGGCGCAGGTGATGGCGCGCCAGGCGCAGGAGGTCGCGCGCGACAGTGCGGCCAAGGTCGCGCTGCTCGAGGCCAAGCTGGCCGAGGTCGCGATCCAGCGCAGCCAGCTCGAGGACCTGATCCAGTCGCTGTCGCGCTCGCGCGACGAGAACGTGCTGGTCGACATCGACGCCGGCCTGCGCGTGGCCCAGCAGCAATCGGCGATCACCGGCAGTGCCGAGCCGCTGGTGGCGGCGCTGAAGCAGGCCGACGAGCGCCTGGCCCGCTACAGCCAGCCGCGGCTGGACGGCGTGCGCCGCGCGATCGCGCGCGACATCGACCGCGTCAAGTCGGTCGGCGTGGCCGACATCGGCGGGCTGTCGATCAAGGTCGACGAGGTGGTGCGGCTGGTCGATGAACTGCCGCTGCTGGTGCAGGTCGAGCCGCGGCGCGAGCCGGTGAAGCCGGCGGCCTCGGGACCGCGCCCGAGCGCCCGCAGCGCCAGCCAGAGCGCGCCGGTGCCGGTGGGCGGTGGGCTGGCCGAGCTGTCCGATCGCCTGGGGGCGCTGTTCGACCGCGTCTGGGGCGAGACCCGCTCGCTGGTGCGCGTGACCCGCATCGACAACCCGGATGCGATGTGGCTGGCGCCGGAGCAGGCCTTCTTCCTGCGCGAGAACCTGAAGCTGCGCCTGCTGAACGCGCGCCTGGCGGTGCTGAGCCGCCAGTTCGACGCGGCGCAGACCGACCTGCAGAGCGCCCAGCAGGCGCTGGAGCGCTACTTCGACCGCAGCTCGCGCCGCACGACGGTGGCGCTCGAACTGGTGAAGCAGGTGTCGGCCGGCGCCCGCCAGGTGGTGCTGCCGCGGCCCGACGACACGCTCGCGGCGCTCGCCACCGCGACGGCCGGCCGTTGACCTGAGGCCCCCCTTCCCGATGCGTGCCGTCATCTGGTTCGTGCTGTTGTTCGCGCTGGCGGTGGTCAGCGCTTCGGTGCTGGGCACCAATGACGGCCTGGCGTCGTTCTACTGGGGTTCGTGGCGGCTCGACGTCTCGCTGAACCTGTTCCTGATCGCGCTGGTGGCGACCTGCTTCGCGCTGGTCGCGGTGATCCAGGCGATCAACGCGCTGATCGGGCTTCCGCGGCGCGCCCACGAATGGCGCGTCGCGCGCCGCGACCGCACCGCGCAGGCGGCGCTGCGCGATGCGTTGTCGCAGTACTTCGGCGGGCGCTACAGCCGCGCGCAGAAGTCGGCGCAGCGCGCGCTGCTGATCCAGAGCGACACGCCCGACCTGGTGCAGGACAACGAATTCACCGTGCTCGGCCACCTGCTGGCCGCCGGCAGCCTGCACAAGCTGCAGGACCGCGCGCGCCGCGACGAGCAGCTGCGCCTGGCGCTCGACCTGTCGAGCCGCAGCGGCCTGGCGCGGCCGGCCGAGGAGGGCGCGCGCCTGCTGGCCGCCGAGTGGGCGCTCGACGACCGCGATGCGGC
>NZ_JBFUGW010000529.1:0-2015 GCF_056402735.1 Rhizobacter sp. P3_C12 | reverse complement strand
ACATCCACCCCGGCATCACGCGCGAAGGCTCGCCGCACCAGCGGCGCGGCGCCTGGGCCACGCTCGATGCGCTGCACGGCGCACGGGGCGAGCGCATCGACTGGCGCACGCTCCAGCGCACGCCGGCCGAGCCGGTGCGGCAGACCGGCGCGTCGTTCCACTACGTCGACAACGGCATCGATTCCGGCGAGGTGATCGTCGACGTGCTGGCCACCGGGATCGACCCGGCCGACACCATCCTCGAGCTGCGCTGGAACAACTTCAACCACAGCCTGTTCCCGGCGCTGCAGCAGGGGCTGGCGGCGCTCGCGGCGCGATGAAACTTTCTTCCTGATCGGACCCACCCATGCATGCATCGATACGTGGCGCGCTGATCGGCGCGCTGGCCTTGCTGATCACCGGCGCCCAGGCGCGCGGCCCGGCGCTGGCCGGCGTCGAGATCCGCCGCACCAGCGACGACATCCCGCACCTGCGCGCCGCGAACTGGCGCGATCTCGGCACCGGCATCGGCTACGTGCAGGCGCAGGACGCGCTGTGCACGCTGGCCGAAGGCTTCGTCACCTGGCGCGGCGAGCGGTCGCTGTTCTTCGGTGCCGACGCGCGGCCGGCGCACCATTCCACCTTCGGCAAGCCGCTGAACCTGGAGCTGGATTTCTTCTTCCGTGGCTTCGCCGACGACGCGATGCTCGCGCGCGCCCGGGCCGCGCAGCCGCGCGACCTGCTGGATGCCGCCGACGGCTTTGCGCGCGGCTACAACCGCTACCTGGCCGAAGCGCGCCGCGGCGGCGCACCGGCTCGCCAGGCCTGCTTGCACGAACCATGGGTGCGCGAGATCAACGCCGACGACATCCTGCGGCGCTTCTACGGGGCACAGGTCGCCGCCGGCTGGTCGCGCTTCATCCCGGAGATCGTCAACGCGCGGCCCGCGGCACCGCCTGCAGCGGTCGGCGATGCGACGCGCTGGCCGCGCCAGCAGGTCGGCGATCACCCGGCGCTCGGCAGCAACATGCTGGCCTTCGGCCGTGCGGCCACCGGCGAATCGGGCGGCGTGCTGTTCGGCAACCCGCACTGGTACTGGGGCGGGCCCGACCGCTTCTACCAGATGCACCTGACGATCCCCGGCCGCGTCGACGTGGCCGGCGTCGCCTTTCTGGGCGTGCCGCTGGTGATGATCGGCTTCAACGACAGCATTGCCTGGAGCCACACGGTGTCGGCGGCACGGCGCTTCGGTCTGTTCGACCTGACGCTCGACCCGGCCGACCCGACGCGCTACCTGGTCGACGGCCGCAGCGAGCTGATGCAGCGGCGCGAGGTGACGGTGGACACCCGCGCTGCCGATGGCAGCGTGCAACGCGTGACGCGCACGCTGTACGCCAGCCGCTTCGGCCCGATCGTCGATCTCGGAAAGCGCGCCGCGCCGTTCGGCTGGGGCACGGCGCATGCGATCGCGATGCGCGACGTGAACGGCGAGAACTTCCGCGTGTTCCGCACCTTCTTCGCCTGGAACCAGGCGCGCTCGCTGGACGACTTCATCGCGATCCAGAAGCGCGAGGACGGCATGCCCTGGGTCAACACCGCGGCGATCGGGCGCGGCGACGGCCGGGCCTGGCTGGGCGACGTGGGTGCCGTGCCGAACGTGCCCGACGCGCTGCGCGCCGCGTGCAGCACCCCGCTGGCGCAGGGCTTTGCCGGTGTCGACCCGGTGACGCCGTTTCTCGACGGCAGCCGTGCCGCCTGCGACTGGCGCAGCGATGCGGCCGCGGTGCAGCCGGGCACGATGCCGGTGTCGCAGATGCCGGGCCTGCTGCGCGAGGACTACGTGGCCAACATGAACGACAGCTACTGGCTCTCGAACCCGAAGCAGCCGCTGGAGGGCTTCGCGACAGTGCTGGGTGGCGAGCGGCAGGCGTTGTCGCTGCGCGGGCGGCTGGGGCACCGCATCGCGCAGGAGCTGTCGGGCCGGCCCGACTCTGCCGAGGCGCTGAGCCGGCGCGTGCGGCAGGCGGTGCTGGTGC
>NZ_JBFUGW010000528.1:0-2056 GCF_056402735.1 Rhizobacter sp. P3_C12 | reverse complement strand
GCGCATGAACAGCAAATCCGTGTTGACCCTCGACGACGTGAAGCGCATCGCCGCCGCCGCCGAGGCCGAGGCCTTGAAGAACCAGTGGGCCGTGACGATCGCAGTCGTCGATGACGGCGGGCACCTGCTGTGGTTGCAGCGGCTGGACGGCGCGGCGCCGATCTCGTCGCACATCGCCCCGGGCAAGGCCCGCACCGCGGCGGTCGGCCGGCGCGAGAGCAAGGTCTACGAGGACATGATCAACCAGGGCCGCAGCGCGTTCCTGAGCGCACCGACGCTCGAGGGCATGCTCGAAGGCGGCGTGCCGATCCTGGTGCAGGGCCAGTGCGTGGGCGCGGTGGGCGTCAGCGGCGTGAAATCGAGCGAGGACGTGCAGGTCGCGAAGGCCGGGATCGCGGCGCTCTGATCAGGCAGCGATCTTCAGCGGGATGATGGCCATCCCCCCTTGCGCGCCGGTGGCGGTCTCGAACACCTCGCGGGCACAGTCTTCGCAGCGCCCGCAGCAGGTGGCGACGCCGGTTTCCAGCTGCAAGGAGTCGAAGCTGTCGCACCCACCCCGGACATGCCGTTCGATGTCCCGGTCGGAAACGCGTTCGCAGACACACACGATCATCAGATGCACTCCCGGCCGCCGAGCGAGGGCCGATGAGGCATCTTAAACAAGAACGATTCGCACTTCAAGCCTGGGGACATCCCCGCACCGCGGGGGTGCGAGGAATCGGTCACGGGGGCTCAGGCTTCGACTTCACCCATTTGTGACTGGAGGTAGTTCTGCAGGCCGACCTTGTCCACCAGGTCGAGTTGCGTCTCCAGGAAGTCGATGTGCTCCTCGGTGTCGTCGAGGATGCCCTGCAGCAGGTCGCGCGAGACGTAGTCGCGCACCGTCTCGCAGTGGGCGATGCCGTCCTTGATGGTGGCCTGCGCACCCTGCTCGGACTTCAGGTCGCACTGCAGGATCTCGACGGTGTCCTCGCCGACCATCAGCTTGCCCAGGTCCTGCAGGTTCGGCAGGCCGTCGAGCGTGAAGATGCGCGTCATCAGCTGGTCGGCATGCTTCATCTCGCCGATCGACTCGGCGTATTCCTTGGCCGCCAGCTTGTCGAGGCCCCAGTGCTTCAGCATCCTGTAGTGCAGGAAGTACTGGTTGATCGCGGTGAGCTCGTTCTTCAGCTGCGCGTTCAGGTGTTCGATGACTTTCGGGTCGCCCTTCATGTGTGGCTCCTTCTTGTTGGGTGAGAGGTCGGATCAGCGCGCATTATCGGAGTCGATCCGCGCGCAACGAAACGCAAATCCGAGCGATGTGCTCGCGTTGCAAGCGGCAATCGCTCGCATTCGTGTGATGCCTGCGCGGCTCAGGGTCAACCCTCGAAGCTCGTCTATAATCCCGCGGTTTACCTGCAACCCGCCCGCCCCAGCGAAACCCTCGCCGTTTCCTGTCGAAAACTCCCCCAGTTTTCTCCCCGGTCCGACGCTCGAGATGAGCAGAGCTGGGCGCGCACCAACGGAGATACGTGTGCCGCCTCAACTGCTGACAAACCCAGGACAGGCTCTGCTGGCACTCGCGGACGGAACCGTCTTTCAGGGCGTCTCGATCGGCGCGCCCGGCGAGACCATCGGCGAAGTGGTGTTCAACACCGCGCTGACCGGCTATCAGGAAATCCTGACCGACCCGAGCTACTGCCGCCAGATCGTCACGCTGACCTATCCGCACATCGGCAACTACGGTGTCAACGATGAAGATGTGGAAGCCAGCCGCGTGTTCGCAGCCGGCCTGATCATCAAGGACCTGCCGCTGCTCGCGTCGAATTTCCGCCAGACGATGACGCTGTCGCAGTACCTGCAGCGCGAAGGCACGGTCGCCATCGCCAACATCGACACCCGCCGCCTGACCCGCGTGCTGCGCACCCGCGGCGCGCAGAACGGCTGCATCGTCACGCTGGCCGCCGGCCAGGCAGTGACCGACGCGATCCGCAACGACGCGATCGCCAAGGCCAAAGCCGCGCCCAGCATGGCCGGCCTCGACCTGGCCAAGGTCGTCAGCGAGACGAAGCCCTAC
>NZ_JBFUGW010000527.1:0-2057 GCF_056402735.1 Rhizobacter sp. P3_C12 | reverse complement strand
GTTCCTCTACCGCATCGTCAAGGGCTGGTCGAACCTGAATTCCAACAAGCCGATGYCGGTGCCCGCGCCATGAGCCACGATCCGAGCTGCATCTTCTGCAAGATCGCGGCGGGGCAGATCCCGAGCCGCAAGGTCTATGAAGACGACGAACTGATCGCCTTCCACGACATCGCGCCCTGGGCGCCGATCCATTTCCTGCTCGTGCCGAAGGAGCATCTGGCGTCCTTGTACGACACCGTGCCGGACAAGCACCAGGCCTTGCTCGGCAGGATGCTGGCGCTGGCCCCGAAGCTCGCGCGCGAGCAGGGTGCAACCAATGGTTTCCGCACCGTGATCAACACCGGCGCCGATGGCGGGCAGGAAGTGCCACATTTGCACATGCATGTCATCGGCGGCCCAAGGCCATGGGCCAAGGGTTGACTCGGCCACCACCTAGAATCGGCTATTTCCCGCAGGAGAAGAATCATGGGTTCATTCAGCATCTGGCACTGGCTCATCGTGCTGGTGATCGTGGTCCTGGTGTTCGGCACCAAGAAGCTCAAGAACATCGGCAGCGACCTCGGTGGCGCCGTGAAGGGCTTCAAGGACGGCATCAAGGATGGTGCGGCCAATGCCGGCACCGACACCGCCGTGCCGCCGTCGCAACAGGTCGGCCAGCAGAAGGCCGCCGATCCGAACACCGTCGACGTCGAAGCGAAGACCAAATCGTGAGCATCCGAGGCCGGCCCGGGCTGGCCCGTCGGATGGCGGCCGCATGATCGATTTCGGTTTCGACAAGATCGCGCTGATCGGCGCCGTGGCGTTGATCGTCATCGGCCCCGAGCGCCTGCCCAAGGTCGCCCGCACCGTCGGCCACCTGCTCGGCAAGGCCCAGCGCTATGTGGCCGACGTGAAGGCCGAGGTGAACCGCTCGATCGAGCTCGAAGAGCTCAAGAAGATGAAGGGCGAGTTCGAGGACGCGGCCCGCAACGTCGAGCAGACGGTGTCGACCGAGATCCACCAGACGCGCGCCGACGTGGCCAGCGCTTGGGATGCGCCCGGCGACCCGGCCTTGAGCGCCAACAGCGGCCAGCACAGCGGCTGGGAGCCTCCGCCGCCGCAGTACAAGCACCCGAAGAAGAACTGGCGCCTGAAACGCGGTGCCACGCCGCAGTGGTACAAGCAGCGCAACGGCGTGCGCAGCAAGGCGCAATCCGGCGCGGCGCGTGTCGCGCGCTTCCGCCCGCCGCGCTCGTCGGTCTGACGCTCCTTGGCCAGAGAACCTGAATCCCTCCCATGAAGTTGAACAGCGACGGCCGCGATGAGCTGGAAGGCACCGAGCAGCCCTTCGTCACGCACCTGATCGAACTGCGCGATCGCCTGATCCGCGCGGTGATCGCGATCGGCGTGTGCTTCGGCATCCTCGCGATCTACCCCGGTCCGGCCGCCCTCTACGACCTGCTGGCGCACCCGCTGGTGGYGGCGCTGCCGGCCGGCGGCAAGCTGATCGCCACCAACGTGATCTCGCCGTTCCTGGTGCCGCTGAAGATCACGCTGATGGCCGCCTTCCTGCTGGCGCTGCCGGTGGTGCTGTACCAGGTGTGGGCCTTTGTCGCGCCGGGGCTGTACACGCACGAGAAGAAGCTGGTGCTGCCGCTGGTGGTCTCGAGCACGCTGCTGTTCTTCATCGGCGTCGCGTTCTGCTATTTCTTCGTGTTCGGCAAGGTGTTCGCGTTCATCCAGACCTTTGCGCCGAAGAGCATCGCGGCCACGCCGGACATCCAGGAGTACCTGAGCTTCGTGCTGACGATGTTCGTCGCGTTCGGCGCCGCCTTCGAGGTGCCGATCGTCGTGGTGGTGCTGGCCCGCATGGGCATCGTCACGCTCGAGAAGCTGAAGGCCTTCCGCGCCTACTTCATCGTGCTGGCCTTCATCGTCGCCGCCGTCGTGACGCCGCCCGACATCGTCTCGCAGCTCGCGCTCGCGATCCCGATGTGCATCCTGTACGAGGTCGGCATCTGGGCCTCGGTGATTTTCATCAAGCACACGCAGGCGCCGGAAGACACCACCCAGAAGGT
>NZ_JBFUGW010000526.1:0-2063 GCF_056402735.1 Rhizobacter sp. P3_C12 | reverse complement strand
GCAGCGGCCCGAGCTGCGCCAGCTGCCGCGCCGGCTCGCCGGCGATCAGCCGCAGCGCTGCCGTGTTGGCGAAGACGACGCGCGCCGTGCGGTCCAGCACCAGCACGGCGTCGGACAGCACGTCGAGGAGTTGGCGCAAGGCCTGGGGATCGAACATCAAATGACCCCTGTCACACGGAGTTGCCTCTGCAGGCGAGCAACCAGATCGGTCAACTCGTCACGGTCGAGGCGATTCTTCTTCAGGAAGGCCTTCCACTGGATTTGCTTCGTGGCGTCGGCCGCGAAAGTGTCGCTCAATCCGACCGGCAACTCGGTGGGCATCGCCAGCTTTCGGCGCTCGAACGTGGCTTCGATCGCTCTGCGCAACTCGCCCGGATCGAGTTCATCGCCCTGCAGCAGCACGTCCAGGTCGAAGTAGTCCTTCATCCGCGTGTTCGTCATGCCCAGCAGGCAGATCGCGTGGAATTTCTCTGCAACGACCGTGTATTTCGGATACGCACGCAGGTGGGGGGCCGGCAGGTCATCGAGCAGAAGGGGGTACCGGACCACCTCGGGCGCCGGTGTCACGGCATCGCCGAAGCCGACGTCGACCTGCAGTGCGATGCGCGCGCCGTCCAGCCGGGCCGGAATGTCGACGCGCACGCCGCCGTATCCGGTCGACTTGCGGATCTCGGAGCCCTTGATCGCCGTGGCATCGAACGCGAGGCCGTCGTCGAACTCGATGCCGCAGATCTGCCGGAAATTCGCCACGAGCGAGCCGATGTCACTCGGGCCGAACGACAGCAGGTCTGCGTCGCGCGTGGGGCGGTGCGGATGGTCGTACCACAGCGAGAACAGGAGGGCGCCCTTCAACAGGAAGTCGGGCTCATGCGTCGAGACCGACAACCTGTACAGCAGGCGCTCGAGCCCATAGCGCGTCAGCGTGAGATTGAAGTCTTCCCTCGCCGCATCGGCATGCTGCTTCAGGCGAGCGCGAACGGAGGCAGCCACGTTTCGGCTCATGCGGAGACGCTTTCGAGATAGGGGCGCATCACGTTGGCGACACGGTCGATGCTCGCGTAGTGCCAGATGGCATCCATCGTCAGCTTGCGTTGGGTCCACCCATCGCGCAGCGCCTCGATCGCGACGTCGATGCCGATCTTGTTCCTGTGCTTGAAGCAGTCGGCAACCGTCTTCGCAGGGTTGAAGACCGGCACTTTCACGCCGTCGATCACGAGGGGCTCCACGCCTTCGGTGAACGCTTGCCCCGACATGCGCACGACGCGCAACGCCGGCTGATCCAGGCGAGGCGTCGGCGAGTGATGCGGAATGGCGACCCAGACCTCGAAGGGGGCCTGCGTGCCGATGCCATGCACACGCAGTGCGGACAACAGGCAGACAACACCCTGCGGCACGCGCAGGCTGACTTCGGCCAGCGAGCGATGCTCGCTGAGTTTGCGCGCCGGCAGGCTGTAGACGCCGCGCGAGATTCGTTCAAGCTTGCCAGCGGCAACCAGCCGGCTCAGGACAACGGTGGGAAGCGCGTGCTCGGCCAGGTCACGCGCGCGAAGCAGCGGACGCTGCCTGGCCAGCTGGAGGACAGCCTGCTCGTGAGTGGAAGGCGAGAGAGGCGGCATGGGCCGCCAGTATGTTGCAATATTTATGCAAAAGTCAATGTTTGCATATCTTTCGGAACAACCTCCCCCGCTCGCTCCTACTCGATCTGCGAGGCCGAGGTCAGGGCACCGAGCACCGCCCGATTGATCTCGCTCACGCTCAGCATCAGCGTGTCGGCCGCGGTGCGGAAGTCGTACAGCGATTCATGCTCCACCGCCTGCACCAGGTCGAAGTACGGCTGGTACGGGCCGGTGCCGTCGACCAGCGCCTGGTAGACGCGCTCGGGCACCGGGATCGTCTTCATCAGATCGGCGAACGGCTGCTTGAACATGCGGTCGAGCAGCGAGAACACGCCGCAGATGAACATCTCGTTGCGCATCTCCTCGTCGCCCGACGAGCGCACCAGCTCTTCCATCAGCAGCCCGCGGCGCACTGCCGCGAACATCACCGGCTTCATGTTGGCGTCC
>NZ_JBFUGW010000525.1:0-2093 GCF_056402735.1 Rhizobacter sp. P3_C12 | reverse complement strand
GGCCGGGGCTGCGGCCACCGGTGCGGCGGGCGCAGCGGTGGCGGGGGCCAGCACCGGGGCGGCGTAGGCCACCGGGCCAGCCGCGACGAGGGTCGGGTCGGCCTTGACGATCCGGACCTTGCCGTCCGCCTCGGTGATCTCCAGTTCGGAGATGTTCGATTCGGACACGAGATCGATCAGGGTCTTCAGTTTGCGCAGGTCCATGGGTTCTCCAACTTCTGTCGTCGTTGTTGTCGGGCGCCCCCAACCGGTCGGTTCGAAGGCGCCGTGGGGTCAGGCCGTCCGGTGCGGAGGGCGCTTCGCGTCACGCTGCAGCACGTGGCGCAGGGCGCAGGCATAGCCGTCTGCGCCCAGGCCGACGATCACGCCGTCGGCCAGGTCCGAGAAATAGGAATGGTGGCGGAAGGCTTCGCGCCGGTGCACGTTCGACAGGTGCACCTCGATGAACGGGATCGCGACGCCGGCCAGCGCGTCGCGCAGCGCGACGCTGGTGTGCGTCAACGCGCCCGGGTTGATCAGGATGAACTGCGTGCCGTCGAGCCGCGCGGCGTGCACGCGGTCGATCAGCGCGCCTTCATGGTTGCTCTGGAAGCTCACCAGCGTCGAACCGGCCTGCGCCGCGATCTCGGCGAGATCGGCATCGATCTGCGCCAAAGTCGTCGCGCCATAGACCTCCGGCTCGCGTGTGCCGAGCAGGTTCAGGTTCGGGCCGTGCAGGACCAGGATGTGCATGAAACGCGGATCGGGTGCCTGGAGCAGGCGGCCCGGAATTTTGCGAAGGCTGAACTTTACGCGCTTTAGGGACCGAAGACTGCAATATAGAAAAATGGCAGCCGAATGGAACCCGGCGGCCCCTCAGCCGAGCTGTTGCACCCAGGCGGCCAGGTCCTGCTCGCCGATGCTGCCCAGTTTGCGCGCGATGATGCGCCCATCGCGGCCGAAGACGGCACTGAAGGGCAGCCCGCCGCGATCGTTGCCGAGCGAGCGGGCGAGATCGACGCCGGTCAGCCCGGCCAGGCCGACCGGGAAGCTCACCGGCACCTTCTTCAGGAACTCCCGCACCGGGGTCGGGCTGTCGACCGCCAGGCCGACCACGCGCCAGCCGGCTGGCTGGTGGGTGCGCTGGAAGGCATCGAGCAGCGGCATCTCCTTCACGCAGGGCGCGCACCAGGTGGCCCAGAAGTTCAGCAGCAGCGGTTGGCCGCGCAGGCCGGCCAGCGGCAGCGAGCCGCCTTCGGGCCGGTCGAACTGCAAATCCCACAGCGCGCGTTCGGCCTCGGGCAGGGCGCTGCTGCGTTCGCGCCACCAGCCGAAGCCGGCACCGGCGGCCAGTGCGGCGCCGGCGACGCCGATCGTCAACGCGTTCCGGCGGTTCATGACAGCCCCTCGTCCGAGGCGAGCAGACGGCGCAGCCCGGCCAGGTCCCCGCGCTCGCTGCGGCCGCGGCTGTCGGGTTTCAATGCACCGCGCAGGTCGTCGCGGTCCAGGATGGTCAGGTGCACGGTCACTTCCTCGCCGAGTGCGGCGCTCGGGCTGCTGACGGTCAGCACGTCGATCTGCTCGCCGCGCGGGCCGTCGAGGCTGCCAACGTCGTAGTCGACGCGGCGGTCGATCAGCGCGAGTTCGGCCTGCTTCGAGTCGTCGCAGAACAGCTCCAGCCGCACGCTGTTGAGCCGCGTCGCGGTGCCGCGCCAGACGGCGCCGTACAGGTGGGGGCGGAATTCCTGCAGCCGTTCCATCCACAGCAGCGCCACCTCGCGCAGCGCGCGCAACTCGGCGGGTTGGGTGTCGGCGCAGAACAGCGCGATGTAGGCCCGGACCTCGTCCTCGACCTGGTCGTTGTCGGGCAGGTCGACCTGCCGCGTGCTGCGCTTGCCGAGGTCGCGCGCCGCGCGGCGCTTGGCCGGCCCGTACTCCATGCCCTCTTCGACGATCAGCCGGGCGGCGGCGCTGGCGAGTTCAGTGCTGAGGTCGGAAGGCATCACGGGATTCTAGGAGGCATGCGAAGAACCCGGATTGGCATCCGGGCTACGGAAGCTCCACGGCGCCCATGCGGCTCACGACCGTGCCGGCCCGGCCGACCACGTACGGCG
>NZ_JBFUGW010000524.1:0-2103 GCF_056402735.1 Rhizobacter sp. P3_C12 | reverse complement strand
CGGCCCGCCGCCACCGGCGCGGAGCCGCCCTCGGCCTCGTCGATGCGCCGCATCAGCCGCTTCAGCCCCGCATCGGCATCGGTCAGCGGCGGCTGCGGCTCGGCCATCGCCTGGCGCAGCGCACGCTGCCAGGCCAGGTCGGTGGAATCGCCGTCGGCGTCATGCTTCTTCATCGTCGTACTCCTTGCGGCCCGCACGGCCCGGGCGGCGCACCGGCGGCACGCCGGCCAGCATCGGCAGCACCTGGCGCAGCTTCGCGCGGGCGTGGAACATGCGCGCCTTCACGGTGCTGAGCTCGCAGTCCATGATCTGCGCCACCTCGTCGAGCGAGTGGCCGGCGCCATAGGCCAGCTCCATCGTCGCGCGCTGCTCGGCGTTGAGGCGGCGCATGCCCTTGGCGACCCAGTCGGCCAGCTCGTGGCGGGCGTGGGGGTCGTCGAGGGCATGCAGCTCGTGGGTTTGTTCATCCGAGGGCGCTTCGACCGGCTCCTCGCCGTGCTCGCGCAGCGTCTTCAGCGCACTGCGCCAGGCGATGCCGAGGATCCAGGTCGACACGCGCGACTCGCCGCGGAACTCGCCGGCCTTCTGCCAGACGATCCAGAAGGTGTCGTTGATCACCTCCTCCACCACGTCGGCGCGGCGCGTCAGCCGGGCCAGGAAGCGGTCGAGGCGGCGGTGGTAGCCGTGGTACAGCGCCGCCAGCGCCGCGCGCTCGCCCTCGGCGATGCGGCGCAGCAGCGCGGCCTCGTCCGCATCGTCCAGGCGGGCGGCGGCGGGGCGGGCGCGGATCAGCGAAAGCAGCGGCATACCGGTGTGTACGCGCGGGCGCCGCGAAAGTTGCAAGTATTTTTTAGAAGCCGACCGTCAGGCTGCCCACCCAGCGGGCGTCGGCCGCCGCGCCGAACCATTCGCGCGCCCGGGCGTCGGTCGCGACGCGCGACAACTCGAACTGCAGCGCGCCGATGCGCCCGCCCAGGCCGAGGTGGCCGTAGTCGTAGCTGAAGCCGGCGCGGCGCTGCTGGTCCTGGTGGCCGAGCCCGGCCGTCAGTGCGAACGAGACGCCCGCCAAGCGCCCCAGCGGCTGGCGCAGCACCAGGTCGGCGGCCCAGCCGCTGCGGTGGCCGTTCGACGACGCGGTGGTCTGGCGCAGCGCGGTGACCGAGCCGAGCACGCGGTCGCGCCACGCGAGCGTCGCGCCGAACTCATCGCGGTCGAAGCTGCGCAGGTAGTCGTCGAACGGGTAGGCGTAGCGCGTGGCTGCGAGCTGCGCGCTCCAGTCGTCGTCGAGCCGGAACGAATGGCCGGCGCGCAGGTGCAGCTGGGTCGTCCAGCCGGCGTCGCCGGAGGGCCGCAGCGTCGCGACGCCGAGCCCCGCGAGCCAGCCGTCGACGGTGTCCACCGACACGCCGGCCTGCAGCGCCGGCTTGCCGTTGCCGAGCGCGACGCCCCGCACCAGCAGCGCCGAACTGGCGCCGACGGTGGCGTCGACCTCCTGGGCCCGGGCGCCGGACAGCGCCAGCGCCGCTGCGGCCGTCGCGACGGCGCGCAGCAGGGCTGTCACATCAGGCCTTCGGCAGCGGGATCGCCTTGAGTGTGCTGCCCTCGACCTCGAAACGGCCGCCGACCGCGGGCGCGGTCTGTTGCGTGACGGTGCGGGTGGTGCCGTCGTCCATGCGCAGGCGCACCTGGTAGACGGTGGTGCTGCGGGCGCGCTTCTCGACCTCGTGGCCGGCCAGCCCGCCGCCGACGGCACCGAGCACCGTCATCGCCTTCTTGCCGTTGCCGCCGCCCATCTGGTGGCCGACGACGCCGCCGAGCACACCGCCGGCGACCGCGCCGAGGCCGGTGCCTTCACCCTTGCGGGTCTCGGTCTTCACGCTCTCGACGGTGCCGCAGTTCGCGCAGATGTCGGCAGCCGCGGTGGTGGTGGTGGCCGGTGCGGGCTTGGCGGCGTGGCCGGCCTTGCCCTTGGCCGAGGCGGTGGCGGCCACCGGCGCCGCCGGCTCGACCGGCGCGGGCTTCGGCCCGGCCGTCAGTGCAGCCGCCAGCGCACCGGCGCCGACCACGCCCAGGCCACCGGCGACCCACCAGGCCGTGCGGCGC
>NZ_JBFUGW010000523.1:0-2105 GCF_056402735.1 Rhizobacter sp. P3_C12 | reverse complement strand
CGCCGGCACCGTCGACCGCGTGCACCGCCTGCTCGATCAGCCCGGCGCAGGCGCCGCATTGCAGKCCGGCGAGCTGCAGGCCGGCGCGTTGCGTGGAGGGAGTCGCCGCAGAGGTGGGTGCCAGGGTCACCGGCGGCAGTTTCCTGCCTTCGGCGCGGTGGCGACTTGATCCGGATCAACCCCGCGGCAAGGGCCGTGAAGCGCCGAATGCGCCGCCGCGTGCCTCAGACCCCCCAGGACATCCACATCGCGAGCGTGCGCCGTTCGAGGTACGAGAACGGAATGCTCGGGCGCCTGAACCCCTCCACGGTGTCGTGGTTGGCCTGCTTCAACGCGGTGCCGAACTCGACGCCTTTCGAGAGCCGGTGGCGGTATGCCAGGTCGATCACGCCGCGCCCGGGCGAGGGCACCTGGCTGGCGGCGAGCGTGGGGCGCGCCCTCAGCCCGGCTTCGAACGAACGGCGGTCGTCGATCTGGTACGTCATGCGGGCCTTGAATGCATTGCGCGGTTGCGTGCCGAAGTAGTTCACCTCGGTGGCCAGCGGCGAGCGGGCCGCGCTGTCGAACGAGAACTCCGCGCGCACCAGGTCGATCGAGCCGTCGATGCTCCACTGCGGGCTCGGTTGCCAGCGCGCATCGGCCTCGAAGCCGCGCACACGCAGCCGCGTGTCCATCAGCGGCGTGGTCGGGGTGACCGGGGTCGTGACCGGCACCGGGTAGCTGCCGAAGCGCTGCTCGTACACCGCCGCGTTGACCTGGAGCTCGCGGCTGGCCTTCCAGCGCAGGCCGGCCTCGATCGACGGGATCCGCAGGTCCTGGGTGCCGTTGGCCAGCGTTTCCGAGTGCGACAGGCTGCCCCACAGCGACAGGTCCGGCGTGGCCGCCCAGCGCAGGCGCAGCGTGGTCGCGTACAGGTTGTCGACGAAGCCGGCGCGGAACACCCGTTGCGCCTGGGCGCCGAGCACCACCGAGCCGCGGTTCTCGGCAAAGCGCCATTCATCCTGGACGAACGCCTGCAGCCGGTCGGTGTCGGTCGGCACGGCGACGGCATCGAGTGCCGCCGCGCGCGCGGAGATCGAGTCGGTGTTCACGCTGCCGCCCACCAGCAGCTCGTGCGACCCCAGCCGCAGGAAATCCTGCGCGGACAGCTCGATGGTGCGCCGGTGGTTCTCGGTGCCGCCGAAGGTCGTCATGTCGGCGTCCTGCACGTACCCGGCGATCTCGAGCCGGCCGTCGCGTGCCTGCGGGATCGACAGGCGCGTGCCGAACTCGCGCTGCGCGACGTGCAGTTCCAGGCGGGTCGGTACGCGGGCGACCGCGAAGACGCTGGCGCCGACGCCGGTGGAGGCGTTGACGTCGAACGACACTTCGGCGCCGCCCTCGACGGAAAGCGTCGCCTTGGCACCGGCCGCGCGGTCTTCCTGGTTGTCCCAGTCGCGGCGGCCCCGCACCAGTTCCGGGGAGCCCGGCAGGTGCGAGCCGCTGGCCCAGAACGAGGTCTTCCAGCCGGAGGCGGTCCGCGTGCCCCACTGCAGGTTCGCCGCGGCGCGGCCGTTGCTGTCGACATCCACGCCGCCGGCGCTGCCGTTGTCGACGGCGCGGGTCACGATGTTGATCACGCAATTGGCCGCGTTCGAGCCCCACAGCGTGTTGCCGGCGCCACGCTGCACCTCGATGCGCTGCACCAGGTCGATCGGCATGTTCAGCCTCGTCCAGGTCGTCGTCGACCAGCCGCTCGCCGCGAACTGTTCGCGGCCGTCGCGCAGGATCAGCGTGTTGTGCGCCACCAGCGAGCTGCCGTCGCCGCGCGCCGTGACGCCCCACAGGTTCGCGTTGATGTGTTCGACCCACACGCCGGGGATCCACGCCAGCGCTTCCAGCACGGTGCGGGCACCGGCGCGGCGCAGTTCATCGCCGGAGAACACGCTGGTGGCGATCGCCATGTCCTGCTCGGGCTGCACCCGGCGGCCGAGCGTCGTGAGCTGCACGTCCAGCAGGGCTTCGAGCGGTTGATCGAGCAGCGACTGGGCGCGCAGAGGGTTGCTGCAGGCCAGCGCCACGAGCAGCACGGCCGCATACCTGAACAGGGCGAAGCGGCCGAACGC
>NZ_JBFUGW010000522.1:0-2169 GCF_056402735.1 Rhizobacter sp. P3_C12 | reverse complement strand
GGCCAGCGCGATGCGCAGCCGCCGGCAGCGCGCACACGGCGCGGCCCGCGGGAACGGTGCATCGCGGTGCGTCATGCCGTGCGCCCCTCTTTGCGCAGTTCCTTGGCGACACCGCGCCGCAGGTCGGCCATCTCGATGCGCTCGCGCCCGCCCTGCAGCGCACCCAGCGCCCCGAAGCGCACGACGTTCGCGATCGCGCCGCCCGACAGCTCGTGCCGCTCGGCCAGCCCCTGCAGGTCGACGTCGTCGGCCAGCCGCCCGGTGTGCCGCACCATGCCCTCCCACAGCAGCCGGCGCTGCTCGGCGTCCGGCATCGGAAAGTGCACCAGCGACTGGAAGCGGCGCGCGAACGCATCGTCGATGTTGGCCTTCAGGTTGGTCGCGAGGATCACCGTGCCCGGGAAATCCTCGACCCGTTGCAGCAGGTACGACACCTCCTGGTTGGCATAGCGGTCGTTCGAGCTGGAGGTCGCGGTCCGCTTGCCGAACAGCGCATCGGCCTCGTCGAAGAACAGGATCCACTGCCGGCTCTGCGCCTGGTCGAACACCTGGGCCAGGTTCTTCTCGGTCTCGCCGATGAACTTCGAGACCACCATCGAGAGATCGATGCGGTAGACGTCGCTGCCGACCTCCTGGCCGATCAGCGTCGCGGTCAGCGTCTTGCCGGTGCCGGGCGGGCCGTAGAACAGGCTGCGGTAGCCAGGCTTCAGCGCCTTGTCGAGCCGCCAGTCGCGCAGCAGGCGCTGGCCGTGGCGGAACCAGGTGACGATGGCCTGCACCTCGTCCATCACCTCGCCGTCGAGCACCAGGTCGCTCCAGCCGAGGCGCGTGGTGATGCGCCGCGCCGGGAAGCCGATGCCGTAGTCGGGCTTGCGCGCCTCGCCGGTGGCCAGCCGCTCCAGCGTGTCACCGCTGACGTGCAGCGCGGCGCTCAGCCACGGCTCGCCCGGCCCGTCGTGCTGCAGCCGCAGCAGGCCGTGGCGGCGCAGCGGGCGGTCCTCGTCGAGCGCGCGCTGCAATGCGAAGCGGCGCGCCAGGTCTTCGCCGGCGACCAGGAAGGCAGCGGTCTCGCAGGTCGGCAGGAAGCCGCCGTGCGAGCGGCCCTTCCAACCGCCGAACTCGCTGAAGCCGCGATCCAGATTGCGGTTGCGCACGAACAGCATGTCGAGCAGTTGCGGCTTCAGGTGCGGCGCCAGTGCCAGCGCGAGCACCAGCCGTTCGTCGGCGTCCAGGCCGGCCGCGTGCACCAGGTCGGCGTAGTCGCCGTCATCACGGGCGAGTGCCGGCGCCGCCATCGGCAGCGCCACCGCGGCCTCGGCCTGCCCGAAATGCAGGCTGATGCGCGCCTGCAGCACGCGCTCCAGCCAGGCGAGCTCGTGCCCCACCACGCGGGCATTCAGCTCGACGCGCGCGCGCCGCGGGTCAGCGCCACTCGACATGCAGCACCTCCTTCATCCACGGGTGGCGGATCGTCGCGTAGCCCCAGGGCAGCTGGTCGATCAGCATGTCGAACGGGCGCGGCTCGATGTTCAGCTGCCAGTGCTCGTCGGCATGCTGCAGCCGGCCGTCGCGCTGCAGGAAGGTCTCGCGCAGCCCGGCCACCGAGGTGGTGCCGAGCACCTTCCAGTGCTGGATGACGGCGGCCAGCAGCCCGTCGACGGCGCTGCGCTCGGCCTCGGTCGGCGCGAGTTCGCGCGGCACCGGTAGCGCGAGCTCGATGCCGCACAGCAGCTTGTTCAGCACCAGCGCCGGCTCGGGCGCGGCGGCCTCGCCGGTCACCATCAGCTGCAGCAGCAGCGCCGCGCGCTCGGCCGCCTGCGGACTGGTGAAGGCACGTTCGTCCGACAGGCCCAGCATCATGAACAGGCGCGGCATGTACGGCGCCACCAGCACCAGCCCGGCGTTGCCGACCGGCAGCAGCTCGCTCACCGGCGGCAGCATCTCGGCCGGCGGCTCGTCGATCGGCTCCGAGGGTGGCGTCGGGGCTTCGGCACGCTTGCCGCGCCCGAAACCGAGCGCGGCCGCGGCCGACGCCAGCACCGCGGTGGCCGCGCGCACGACGCGCTCGAACCAGCCCGACGGCGCGGCCGGCACGTTCGCGGCCACCACCTGCGCGCGCATGTGGTCGGCATAGCGCCACGCATCGAACGGCGCCGCGCCGCGCTGCAT
>NZ_JBFUGW010000521.1:0-2190 GCF_056402735.1 Rhizobacter sp. P3_C12 | reverse complement strand
GATCGTCTGCGCGAGCTGGTTGCCGCCACCGGCCAGTCGGTGCGCGCGCTGTTGCGCGAGAAGGGAACGCCCTTCGCGGCGCTGAAGCTCGATGAAGCGCATTGGACGGATGAGGCGTTGATCGACTTCATCGAGCTGCATCCCATCCTGCTGAATCGGCCCATCGTCGTCTCGCGACTGGGCACGGCGTTGTGCCGACCTTCGGAGAAAGTGCTCGCGCTGCTCCCCGTGGGCCAATTGCCGCCGTTCACGAAGGAAGATGGCGAGGTGGTGGTCGATGACGGCGTGCGTCGTCCGTAGCCAGAGTGCCCAGGCAAGCCCTGGGCATAGTCCATCGCTCGGCTCATGCATGGATCACGCCGTCCGGCCGACCCAGAAAGCGGAAAAGCCCTTGCAACTCATTGAGCTGCAAGGGCTTTTTGTTGGCGGAGTGGACGGGGCTCGAACCCGCGACCCCCGGCGTGACAGGCCGATGCATGAAGTGAGCATTGGCGCGGCCCCGGGCCTGAGTGGGCGTTCCAAAAGTCAGGCGTTTTTCACCGCTCCTGCCCGGTGGATGGAACGCATATTCCAAACACCCGGGGCGCTACCGGTAAGACGAGGAACCACCGAACAGGCACGTTCGCATCGTCGGGCACTTGTTTTGCCCCCTTCCTGCATGGAGACTCACGGCGAGAGTTGAAACGAAGTTTGCAGCAGCATCATTCCTTTGTGATCGATGGAGGTGAATGTGGAAAGTGCTTCGAAGCCTGCGGTGGTCGACACTGGCAGCGAGACAGTGCGATTTACCTTCACCGTCAACGGACAAGTCCTGCGGGGCATAGCGTCGCGCGAGTTCCTCGAAGACGAGTTTGGAGCAGGCACGGAACCTTCGGCCTGGCTAGCCGCCTACAACCAACACGCTGATCAAATCATCCAGTTGGCTACGGACCGATACGATGCGGAGAAAGTCTCCCCGGTCCTACTGCACTCGACGACCCGCGCGTAAGGCGTCGTAGGCAAACTTGTGGCCGATGTCTGAGCACGTAGAGGAGTGTTGTCCTACAAGCGGCCAGCCCCGACGGTGCAAAATGTTGCATCGCTCACAGGGCCACCATGCGCTCCGATCTCATCACTATCCTTGCCGAGCAGCAGGCCTTCGTGCTGCTCCTGAGCAGTCGCCTGCTGAACGACGCAGGGCAAGTCAACGGTCATACTTTCGACACTTTTGCGAGGGGTCTCTTTGCACACTTGTCGGTCCTCAGCAACGTCGTGATTCCGAATCTGCCTGATCGTGACGCTGGCTCGCGCCTCACATCTGCATCAGACCTCACCTCAAGCTCACTTGCGCACGCGGTGATGAAAATGCAATCGACTGGCCTCGCCTCCTCGGAAGTCACCTTGTTGACGGCATCGACGGCTGGATTGATCGCTGTCGAGCGCACGCTCATACCCCTGTCTGTGCTCGGCGTTTCGGCTGCTCGTCAACAGGAGCTGGGAGCATTGGCTGAGGAAGTGTTTGCGCGGACCGTTGGCCCCGAGGTAGATATATCGGCCGCCGCACTGGGAGCCGACCTCTCGCCTCCTTGACTACTTCACCGCCGGTGCCGGGCCAACGGTTCGGTCGCACTGTCCAACCGTGGCTTGATTCGAACTCGAACTGGTGCACATCACACAGACGGTTGGCGAATAGTTGGGAGCAGCCGTAGCGATCCAGAGCGCCGGACGTTTATCCGTAGGGCCCTGGTTCGAGCCCAGGTCGAGGAGCCAGTATTGACGGGGCCCGCAGCGATGCGGGCCCTTTGTCATAGGCGACCGATATGAGACGTTTATGAGACGCCGTCTCATATCCAGTAGTTCGCCGGCGGCCACGGACGCTGCGCGTGGCCGGCATGCCCTCTCCTCGCTCACCAATGGGGCACCCCAGCGGACGCGCGATCAGGCATCAGGATGCCGTGCGACCGTGAGCGTCTGGCCGTCCCATCTTGACGGCGGTCAGTTGCTCAAGTCTGCGGCGGAGTCCACCGATGAGGCAACAGCTCTTCGAGTCGGCTATTGGGCAGCATCGGCAGCCGCTCCAACACGTCACGCAAGTAGGCCCAGGGGTCATGCCCGTTCAGACGTGCTGACTGCACCAGGCTCATGATGATGGCCGCTCGCTGACCCGCCAGCTCGCTACCCACGAACTGCCATGCTTTGCGTCCCATCGCC
>NZ_JBFUGW010000520.1:0-2201 GCF_056402735.1 Rhizobacter sp. P3_C12 | reverse complement strand
GGCCAGTACGCCACTCCAGCATATTGGAGCCATCGAGCTGGTAGAGGTCCAGCGCAGCGAACTCGAGCCTTGAATGGAGGCGGAACAGGACAGTCGTACTGGACGGGAATCCGGCTTCAACATATGCCTTGAGCGCGACTCGAGCTGCGCGCAGGAAGGCGACCCAGGTGTCCGAGTTCCAGTTGAAGCTCTCGCCCACGTCGGCGTCCAATGCGGTACCGATGCCGGCCAACATAGCGTAGTCTCCAAAGATCGCCTGACTGAGCGGCTTGTGGTGCCCGAGCAAGCCGACTCGATAGCCTTCGGTTTCGTGGAACAGGAAGGAGTCAGTATTCACGAGAGCCTCGCCGACAATGTTGCGCGTGAATGTGCCGATCGCCACGTCGTGCTTCTTCTGCAGGGCGATCTCGCGGAACAGCGCCAGCGCGAGTACCGGGCCCTTCGCCACGACGGCGCGGCAGAAGCGGCGGTCGGCAATCAGTAGTAGAAAGTCGTTGGCGTAGCCTTCGACCTTCCGCAATGACGGCTCTGCACCTCCTGGTGACGCTCTCGATGGCTTCCGGCGCGAATGGGTGGATGGCGCGTACTTGATCAACCGGCTGGCGGAACGCGCGATCTCATCGGAGATCACTGCGAGTTCRTCTCCTGATCCACGCAAGATCGCCCGATACACGGCACGGACATATCGCTCCGCATTTAGAGGCCCGAATCGCGGCGGTCGAACGAATGCGAACCATGCCCAGCCAAGGAATGTGAGCAGGAAGGTCAACCCGAGCAACCCTTGCCAGATTGCTGGTGTCAGCGGACGACCCACCGGAACAAGCCATCCTTGGGCCCGCCACAGATCTGTCAGGAGGGTGAAAATCCCAACGAGGGCGACGTTGACGAACGCGATGCGCTGAAGCGGGAGCGGTGCTGTCTCGATGCGGAATTGGTAGCGCGCGTCGGCGATCGTCCAGGCGAGCACCAGCAGGGCCATTGCCGCAAGGTATTCGGCGAAGCCGAAGAACTTGGGGCCGTTGGGATCAAGTGCGTAGAAGCAGATGCCGTGAATACAGGTTTCGGTCGCCATGGCTGCAATACTGAGTGAAGGGGCCGTGGCGAAGGCCGCGACCGATTTCAGTATCGCCCACGCTCGAACTCGCATGGCGCCGGCGACCGCCAGCGAGCCGATGTCCTCGGAACGTGCGAGGCGTGAGTCTAAATAGCACCTTCGAGGTTCCGTTTCGAAGCAGCCGCTCGTTACCTACCGCTTCTGGCCGGCCTCCGCCTCTCAACGCAGACCCAACATCGCCTGCATGGCACGCTGGATATCGTTAATCAGAGCTGCAAGTTCCGGCCGGTCTCCATACATGTCGAATTCGCGAACTGCAGTGAGGCCCATCGAGAACGGGCCCGGTCGAATCTCGCCAGCGCACCCTAAGAGGAATGTACGGCACCACGCGAGTTGGCGCTCGATGCTCACGGCGGGCTCGAAAGACTTCTCCGCCATCGGACGGATCTCGGCGAGGGCCGCATCAATCTTTCCGAGGAGTGCTTGTTCCATGCGCGAGTCGAAGAGCGATGTTGGCTAGCCTACCTGAAACCGGTCGCTCGCGAACGACTGCACATGGCCGCGTGCAGTCGGTCGCCCGATAATCGCAGCACGATGGCCCTCTGGCAGTTTGACCTCTTCCTCGTTCCGCGGCTCGGCTCAGCTCCAACGCTGGGCGTTGACGGATGGGTTCGTCCATTGGTGCCCAAACCAGCAGCAAATTCCGCTCGCGAGTTGCTCTCGTCGTGGCTCGGTGAGCCCTGGCTCATGTGCGAAGACATCGCCGTGTTTGGTGCCGAGACTGGCAACAGGATCGCCATCGTTCCCGGAGAAGACGCTGGCGCAGAAATCAGCGCTCGCATCGATGCTCGCGCGGAGAGCCTCCAATTCTGCCGACTGCTGCACGAGCTGGTGTCAGGCATTGATTGCAGGCTCTTCTCGCCGGAGTTCGGCAGCGAGGTCGGCGCAGAAGCAGAAGATTTGCTCGAGGCGTTGATGCGCTGTGAGCGTCTGGCCGTCCCATCTTGACGGCGGTCAGTTGCTCAAGTCTGCGGCGGAGTCCACCGATGAGGCAACAGCTCTTCGAGTCGGCTATTGGGCAGCATCGGCAGCCGCTCCAACACGTCACGCAAGTAGGCCCAGGGGTCATGCCCGTTCAGACGTGCTG
>NZ_JBFUGW010000519.1:0-2213 GCF_056402735.1 Rhizobacter sp. P3_C12 | reverse complement strand
GGCCGAGGTCGGCGCGGTCGCCACCGCGGCCGCGGCCCCGCTCGTGGCTGCGGCGCCGGCCTTGCCCGCGGTGCTGAAGCCGAGCAGCCCGCCGGCCAGCCGCAAGGTCATCCACAAGACCCGCCGCAAACCTGCGGCAAAGGCAGTGAAGGCCGTCAAGGCCTAATCGCCCCACGCCCATCCGACGCATCTCGGCCGGGCACAATCCGCCCATGGCCGACAAAGTGATCCCGCTGGCAGACCACCGCTACGCATCCAGTGTGCCGCTGGTGCCTGCGCGATCGACGGCTCCCACCGGCCTGCTCGCCGACACGCTGGGCCGCCCGCTGCGCGACCTGCGCATCTCGGTGACCGACCGCTGCAACTTCCGCTGCAGCTACTGCATGCCGAAGGAAGTCTTCGACAAGCACTACGAGTTCCTGCCGCACAGCTCGCTGCTGAGCTTCGAGGAGATCGCGCGCCTGGCCCGCCAGTTCGTCGCGCACGGCGTGCGCAAGATCCGCCTGACCGGCGGCGAGCCGCTGCTGCGCAAGAACCTGGAGCGGCTGGTGGAGATGCTGGCCGCGCTGCGCACCGCGGGCGACGGGCTGCCGCTGGATCTCACGCTGACGACCAACGGCTCGGTGCTGGCGCGCAAGGCGCAGGCGCTGAAGGACGCCGGGCTGCAGCGCATCACCGTCAGCCTCGACGCGCTCGACGATGCTGTGTTCCGCCGCATGAACGACGCCGATTTCCCGGTCGCCGACGTGCTGGCCGGCATCGAGGCGGCGCAGCGCGTCGGGCTCGGCCCGATCAAGATCAACATGGTGGTCAAGCGCGGCACCAACGACGACCAGATCGTCGCGATGGCGCGGCACTTCCGCCACAGCGGCACGGTACTGCGCTTCATCGAGTACATGGACGTCGGCGCCACCAACGGCTGGCGCATGGACGAGGTGCTGCCGTCGGCCGAGGTCGTCGCGCGCATCGCCGCCGAGTTCCCGCTGCAGCCGCTCGGCGCGCAGCAGCCCGGCGAGACCGCGCAGCGCTGGCGCTATGCCGACGGCGCCGGCGAGATCGGCGTGATCTCGAGCGTCACACAGGCCTTCTGCCACGACTGCAACCGCGCGCGGCTGTCGACCGAGGGCAAGCTCTATCTGTGCCTGTTCGCGCACCGCGGCCACGACCTGCGCGCGCTGCTGCGCGAGGGCCGCAGCGATGCCGAGATCGCCGCGGCGATCGGCGGCGTCTGGAACCGGCGCGCCGACCGCTATTCCGAACTGCGCAGCGAGGCCGGCACCGACCCGTCATCCGCGCCGGCCGAGCGCCGCGTCGAGATGCACTACATCGGTGGATGAGCCTCGATGATCTCGAGCGACTCCGCGCGGCGCGCGGCCCCTGAGCTGCTGGTGATCCGCACGCTCGACGTCGTCGACCTGCCGGCCTACAAGGCGCTGCGCGACGCGATGCTGCATGCCTTCCCAGACGCCTTCACGTCCGACGCGCACACCGAATCGCGCAAGCCGGCCGAGGTCTACCTGCCGCGCCTCGGGCTGGGCCAGCCGGGCGGCGGGCAGTTCACGCTCGGCGCCTGGGACGACGGCGAGCTGCTGGGCGCCCTCACCTGCGAGCGCGAGAACCGCGCCAAGGTGCGGCACATCGGCCACATCGTCGGGATGATGGTGCAGGCGCAAGCGGCGGGCCGCGGCGTCGGGCGCGCGCTGCTGGCCGCCGGCATCGAGCAGGCGCGCGCGGCCGACGGCATCGAGCTGCTGACGCTGTCGGTCACGTCGACCAACCGGCGCGCGGTGCGGCTGTACGAAGGCGCCGGCTTCGTGCGCTACGGCACGCTGAAGCACGCGATCAAGCTCGACGGCATCTACCATGACAAGGACCTGATGTCGCTCGCGCTGTGATGAACACCTTGAACGACCTGGCCCTCGGCCTGCACGGCTACGACGCCGACGACCTGCCGGTGGACGTGGCCCGCGCCTTCATCGCGCGCATGCTGCCGCGCGTGCAGGCGGTGGAGCACCTGTCGCTGCGCGCGAGCCTCGGCCGCGTGCTGGCGCAGGACATCCCGTCGACGATCGACGTGCCGCCGCAGGACAACGCTGCGATGGACGGCTATGCGTTGCGCGGCAGCGAGCTGCGCGCCGGCGAGGCCACCGTGCTGACGGTGGCCGCCACCGAGCTCGCAGGCCAGGTGGTCGGCCGGGCGATCGGCGCGGGCC
>NZ_JBFUGW010000518.1:0-2220 GCF_056402735.1 Rhizobacter sp. P3_C12 | reverse complement strand
CGAACGGCCAATCGCGTGCCTGCCAGACCGAGTGGGTCACCGTCCTTGCGCCTGCGCCCCATTGAGAGGTCTCCTTCGTTTTGCTGCCCAGTCTTGCAGCCCTGTGACGTTGGGTTCCATCGCAGCAGAGCGCCCCTGGCCCGAGGGAGCCAAGCGAGCAGCGCCAAACACGCGCTCAAGCTCGGACCGCATGATGACTGGGTGGCCGTTTGGCTTCGTGGCAACGTGTAGTCCAGCGCGCCTGAGGAAGCGGACCCGGGCCGCAGCAGTCAGAAGTGGTTGGCACAGCTGCGCCACCTCGTCGTCGTCAAGCCAGGGCGCCATTTAGTGGATCACCTCGTCGTGGGTGCGGGCGGGCGCGGCTTGATCCGATTCGGAGCTGGCCGTCTCGCTCGGACTAGAGCCATCCACGTTTGATTGACTGAGATCCTCCTGCGCAAACGCTTCTGCGGCATGCCCGACTTCTGCTGCCCACTTGCCTTGGCTAGGTCGTTTGGGTGCGGACTTCGGGCGACGGCGAGGAGCTGCACTCGGGCCGCGCTCTGAGGTCGACGAGACTCCGTAGTGCGCCGCGGCGGCAAGCAACTGCTCTGGCTTGCGATCGAGCGCGTGGGCGGGGACGCGCACGTTCTGGATCAGGGCGCAGTCGAGGATGAACAGCGTCAGCTCGTCGAGCGGCAGGGTTGCAATGTGCGCCTGCAGGCTGTTCCGCTCAACCCCGTGCAGTTCCGCCAGCATGCCTCTGTCCTCCCATGCCACGCCTGAGTGCGCCACCTGGGCGACCATCTGCAGGTCGAAGGCGCTTCGGGGTGCGACGGCCGCTGCGGCGCGCACGCGCGTGAGCAACGACATGCGGGCGTCGAGTTCGGCCTGCAACTCGGCCAATCGCTTCGCGTGCGCCGCCTCGCGCTTCTTGCGATCGGCATCGCTCTCGACATGCGAGCGCGATGACGCTGGTTCCTTGACCTTCACGCCGGCGGCCTTCACCTCATCGATCTTCACGACCTGGTGCGTCTTGCCGTTGCGCGGATCCTGGATGGTGACGACAGTCGGCTTCGCGTCCTTCGCCACCTTCTTCAGCGCGTCGCGCACGTCGGCGAGCTTGATGAAGCCGCCCTTGATGTTGCCGCACGCGTCGATCGCCTGGCGAGCTTTGGAGCCCTGCACGACGACCTTGCCGGCCTCCTGCAGCTTCGCGGCCTCGCGCTTCAGGTGTGCCTTCATCTTCTCGGCGAAGCAATCGGGGTCCGTACAGACGTCTGTACCGTGCACGGGCGCGCGATCGAGGTAGCGGCCGTACTTGTCCTTCCTGTCGGCGGGCGCGTTGATGTCGTCGAACTCCGGGRCGTTGCCGGTGCGCTTCGGGCAGCGCACGCAGTGCCCGGCGGCGGGCACCAGCATTTCGTCCTCGAKGTCGAAGATCGCGTCCTTCAGGTCKAGCGAGAACTTCTCGCTGAGCAGGTCACGGATGATGCGGTAGCTGCGCTTGCCRCCATCGTCCAGCTTCGCGTGATATTCCTTGCTGATGTAGTTGAGCGCCTTCTCCTGGAAAGCCGGCGTGCGCAGCCGCGCGATGAGCAGCGCGACCTCGCTGCCGACCTCCCCRGCCAGGCAGGCTTTGCGGACGGCGGGGCAGGCTTCCAGCAGCTTCAGCCGACCGTACACATAGCTGCGGCTCTTCCCGAACTTCGCCGCCAGATCGTCGGCCGTCAGGTTGTCGCCATCGATCATGGCCTGGAATCCCTCGGCCTCCTCGATCGGGTGCACGTCGGCGCGCTGCAGGTTCTCTGCGACCTGAGCGCTGCGCGCCTCGGCATCGGTCATCGTGCGGATCATGCAAGGCACCGACAGCCGCCCGGCCACCGCTGCCGCGCGGAAGCGGCGATGYCCGAAGACGATCTCGAAGCCATCGATGCCCATGACGACGATCGGCCGCACGAGCAGAGGCTCGTGGATGCGACCCTCGGCCACGATGTTGGCGGCCAGCTCGTCGATACCGACGAAGGTGCGGCGCGGATTGAACGGGCTCTCGTGGAGGTCGTCCAGCGGGATGTCGGTGATGATGTGTTCCATAGGTGCTCCGTGGATGTTCAGCGGCCGAGCCGGTGGGCTTGCTCTTGGCGTTGGAAATCGAGGAAGTCGGCGCGCTCGCTGAAGGCGTTGCGCCAATCGCTCCAGCGGGCCGTGCAGCGCTTGCGGGACATCAGGTCCACCCAAGGC
>NZ_JBFUGW010000517.1:0-2227 GCF_056402735.1 Rhizobacter sp. P3_C12 | reverse complement strand
GTGCTCAGCGCGTTCAGCGAGTCGGAGCTCAGCGAGGCCAGCTGGGTGGTCGTCAGTGCGGCGACTTGCGCGGTCGTCAGCGATGCCACCTGGTCCGAGGTGAGGGCCGCGAACTGGTCGCTGTTCAGGCCACGGATGCCGGCGGTGCTGATCGCACGCAGGTCGGCGGATTCCAGGTGCGGAATCTGGTCGCTGGTCAGCGCGGCGACTTGCGCGGTGCCGAGCGCGGCGTAGTGGGCCGTCGTCAGCGCGCGCAGGTCATCGCTTTCCAGGCCGGCCACCTGGCTGGCCTTCAGCGCGGCGACCTGGGCGGTCGACAGCGCGGCGAAGTCGGCGGTGTTCAGCGCGTTCAGGTCTTCGGTCGTCAGGTTGGCGACCTGGGTGGTCGACAGCGCGGCGACCTGGGCCGTCGACAGCGCGCCCATGTGGTCGGAGTTCAGCGCGGAGAGCTGGTCGCTGTTCAGCGCGCGGATCGCCGCGGTGCTGAGGGCGCGCAGATCCTGCGTCTCCAGGTGCGACATCTGCGTCGTCGTGATGGCGGCCGCCTGGGCGGTGGTCATCGCGGCGAACTGCGCGGTGGTCAGCGCGTTCAGGTTGTTGGTGTTCAGGCCGTCGACCTGCGGCGTCGAGGTCAGCGCGGCGACCTGGGCGGTCGTCAGCTGGGCCATCTGGTCGGAGGTCAGCGCATTGATCTGGTCGGTGTTCAGCGCGCGGATCGCGGCGGTGCTGAGCGCGCGCAGGTCGGCCGATTCGAGGTTCGGGATCTGGTCGGTCGTCAGCGCAGCGGCCTGGGCCGAGTTCATCGCGGCGTATTGCGCGGTGCTCAGCGCACGCAGGTCATCGGACTGCAGGCCGGCGATCTGGGTGGCGGTCAGCGAGGCGACCTGGGCGGTCGACAGCGCGGCGAACTGCGCGGTGTTCATCGCGTTCAGGTCGTCGGTCGTCAGGTTGGTCAGCTGGGCGGTCGTGAGGCCGGCGACTTGCGCGGTCGTCAGCTGGCCCATCTGGTCCGAGGTCAGCGCATCGACTTGCGCGGTGGTCCAGTTGCGCAGCGCGGCGGTGCTCAGCGTGCGCAGGTCCGACGATTCCAGGTGCGGGATCTGGTCGGTCGTCAGCGCAGCGGTCTGCGCGCTCGACATCGCGGTGAACTGCGCGGTGCTCAGTGCGTTCAGGTCGTCCGAGGCCAGCGAGGCGATCTGCGTGGTCGTCAGCGCGGCCACCTGCGTGGTCGTCAGCGACGCGATCTGGTCGGAGGTGAGGGCCGCGAACTGGTCGCTGTTGAGGCCGCGGATGCCGGCGGTGCTGATCGCACGCAGGTCCGAGGACTCGATGTTGGGCATCTGGTCGCTGGTCAGCGCGGCGACCTGGGCGGTGGTCAGCGCGGCGTACTGGCCGGTGGTCAGTGCGCGCAGGTCATCGGATTGCAGGCCGGCGATCTGCGTCGGCGTCAGCGCGGCGACTTGCGCGGTCGACAGCGCGACGAACTGCGCGGTGTTCATCGCGTTCAGGTCGTCGGTGGTCAGGTTCGCCAGTTGCGAGGTGGTCAGCGCGGCCACTTGCGCGGTCGTCAGCTGGCCCATCTGGTCGGAGGTCAGCGCATCGACCTGGGCGGTCGTCCAGTTGCGCAGCGCGGCGGTGCTCAGTGCGCGCAGGTCGGACGATTCCAGCGTCGGGATCTGGTCGGTGGTCAGCGAGGCGGCTTGCGCGGTCGACAGCGTCGCGAACTGCGTGGTCGTCAGCGCGTTCAGGTCGTCGGTGCCCAGCGTGGACAGCTGGGTCGTCGTCAGCGCGGCGACCTGGCCGGTCGTCAGCGCGGCCATCTGGTCGCTGGTCAGCGCACCGAGCTGGTCGGAGTTGAGCTGGCGCAGCGCGGCGGTGCTGATGGCACGCAGGTCGCTGGACTCGAGGTTCGGGATCTGGTCGGTGGTCAGTGCGGCGACTTGCGCGGTCGTCAGCGCAGCGAACTGGGCGGTGCTCAGCGCGCGCAGGTCATCGGACTGCAGGCCGGCGATCTGCGTCGGCGTCAGCGCGGCGACCTGGGCGGTCGACATCGCGGCGAACTGGTTCGTCGTCAGCGCGTTCAGGTCGTCGGTGACCAGGTTGGCGAGCTGGGCGGTCGTCAGCGCGGCGACTTGCGCCGTCGTCAGCTGGGCCATCTGGTCGCTGGTCAGCGCGTCGACCTGCGCGGTCGTCCAGTTGCGGATCGCGGCGSTGCTCAGCGCACGCA
>NZ_JBFUGW010000516.1:0-2227 GCF_056402735.1 Rhizobacter sp. P3_C12 | reverse complement strand
TGTCTGCCACGTGCAGCGTCACGTGCGTCGCATCGACCGTGCAGGTCAGCGTGACGCGCCCGTGGGGCCGGTTGTACTTGATGCCGTTCGTCAACAGGTTGATCAGCACCTGGCGCAGCCGGATCCGGTCGGCGCGCACGGTGGCCTGCAGCCGGTCGGCATGCAGCGTCACGCCGTGCTCGCGCGCCAGCGCCTCCACCAGCGGCAAGGTCTCGTACACCACCTCGTGCAGCGCGAGCGGCTGCAGGTCCAGCCGCAGGTTGCCGCTCTCCAGGCTCGACAGGTCCAGCACATCGTTGATCAGCGACAGCAGGTGCCGGCCGGCCGCGGCGATGTGCTCCACCTTGTGGTTGTGGTCGGCGCTCAGCGCACGCGCGTCGAACTGCAGCAACTGCGCGAAACCCAGCACCGCGTTCAGCGGCGTGCGCAGCTCATGGCTCATGCGCGCCAGGAACTCCGACTTGGCCGAACTCTCGCGCTGCGCGACAGCCCGCTCCTGGCGGGCGATCTCGGCGCTGCGCGCCTCGGTGATGTCCCAGTTCACCCCCATGTGGCGATGCACCTGGCCGCTCGCGTCCGTCACCGCCGTCGAGCGCGAGGCCAGCCAGTGCACCGAACCGTCAGGCCACACGACGCGGAACTCGTAGGCCGCGCTGCTGCGGGTGCGCACCGATTCCTCGAGCGCGGCCGYGACCCGCTCGCGGTCCTCGGGCCACACCAGCGCCGCGCGCTCGGCCTCGTTCGGCACCTGGTCCGACGGCTCCAGGCCGCGCAGCCGGAACATCGCCTCGTCCCACACCGAGGTGTCGGTGCGCGGCAGCCATTCCCAGGTGCCGATGCCCACGCTGCGCACCGCGAGACCGATGCGCTCGTTCGCGCTGCGCAATGCCGCTTCGGTCTTCACGCGCTCGGTCACGTCGATCGTGATGCCGAACAGCATCGGCCGGCCGTCGCGCGATTCGCGCCGCACCCGGTTCACCAGCCAGCGCACCTCGCCATCAGGACGGCGGATGCGGTACTCGTGCTCCACCGACATCTCGTCGCTCGCGCGGATCTCGTCGCGCACGCGCTCCATGAAGGCGCGGTCGTCCGGGTGCACGACCTCGGTCATCCACTCGGCGCCCGATGGCACGCCCGCCTCTTTCGGCCGGCCGATGATGCGGAACATCTCGTCGTTCCATTCGGCGCGGCGCGTCTGCGGGTCGCGGCTCCAGATGCCCAGGCCCGCCGCCGTGGCGGCGATCTCCAGCCGCTTCGCGAGCTCGGTCGCGCGCCGCGTGTGCTCGACCTGCTCGGTCACGTCGAGCGCGACGCCGACGAACTCGATCGGCGTGCCCTCGGCATCGCGGCGCACGACACGGCGCGTCAGCACGTAGCGGAAGCTGCCGTCCGGGCGGCGGTAGCGGGCTTCCATGTCGACCGGGCGGTCCGAGCGCAGCGCGGCCTGCGAGGTGGCCAGCACCTGCGGCAGGTCGTCGGGGTGGATCAGCGCGCGCACCTCCTCCATCGCCATGCCCTCGGGCCGCGGCGTGATGTCGAGCACCTGGTAGGCGCGCTCGTTGTAGTACATGCGGTTGCGCTTCAGGTCATGGCGCCAGATCGCGATGTTGCCCAGGTCGACCGCGATCTTCAGCTGCGCGCTGGTGTCATTGAACGACTCGGCCAGCTCGTAGGCCTCGGTGTCGTCGACCATGATGCCGATCGCTCGGGTCGGCGTGCCGCCGCCGGGGGCGGACTTGACCTCCCACTGCGAATGCACGCGCCGGATCCGGCCGTCGGGCATCACGATGCGGTAGCGCCGGGTGTACTGGCCGGGCTCGGTCATCGATTCGAACAGCCGCGGGTCGACCCGGTCGTCCGGGTGGATGTGCTGCGCGGTGAGCGCGAAGTTCGGCGTGCCGCCGGCCGGGTCCAGGCCGAAGAAGCGGAACATGTGGCGATCCCAGCGGCCCTCGCCGGACGGGATGTCGCGCTCCCAGACGCCCAGGCGCCCGAACTCCTGCGCCATGTCGAGCAGCTCGGCGAGCCGGCGCGCCTCGTCGCCGAGCGCGCGCACGTCGGTGATGTCCTGCACCAGCAGCAGCTGCGGGCCGGGTGACTGCAGGCTCAGCCAGCGCTGCGTGCCGGAGGGCGTGGTCCAGCGGTGTTCGGCCGCCGCCAGCGCGGCCTGCGGCGGCAGGCCGAGCAACTGGCGCACGTCGCGCCCCTGCAGCGCGCCGGGGGGCTG
>NZ_JBFUGW010000515.1:0-2236 GCF_056402735.1 Rhizobacter sp. P3_C12 | reverse complement strand
GGTCGGCGCGTGGCAGCTCGCGGTGTACGGCGCGCGGCTGCCGCAGACCGACGAGGTGCTGGCGCTGTGCAGCGAGTTCGACGCGCGCCTGCAGGCGCCGGCCCCGGTGGCGGAGGCCGCATGACGCTGCTGACCCGCGACAACCTGCTGCGCGCCGGCATCGCCGCCGTGCTGGTCGGCGGCCTGCTGTGGCTCGCGTCGTGCACCGAGTGGGTCGAGGTCGACGTGCCGAAGCCACCGTCGCCCGAGGCCGCGAAGAACGACATGCTCGCGCTGGAAGACCTGGCGCGCCGGCTCGGTGCGACGGTCGAGCGGCCGACCGACCTGGCGCAGATGCCGCCGGCCGGCGCCACCGTCTACCTCGCGACCTGGCAGTGGGGCATCTTCCCCGGTCGCGGCGAGCGCTTGCGCGACTGGGTGGCCGACGGCGGGCAGCTGGTGGTGCCGGCCACCGACCTCGCCGAGTCGGAGCTCGGCGGCTGGCTGCCGGTGCGCGTCGTCAAGCCTGTCAAGCCGGCGGCGCCGCACGCGGCATCGGGTGTGCGCACGAAGGAAGAACCGGACGACGAGGATGACGACGAGGACGAGGAGGCACCTGCCGTGCCCGCGGCGCAGGCCTCGCGCCCGGCGGCCGGTAGCTCGCCCGACGTGAAGCGCATCATCAAGCAGCTGCAGGAAGGCCCGCCGTGCCGCTCGGTGGCCGAGCCAGATTCCGTGGCGCCGGCCTTCCCGCCGTCGCGCCGCTTCATGAGTTGCGCCCACCCGCCGTGGCCGCGCATCCAGGCCAAGGGGCCTGCGGCCTGGCAGCTCGACGCCGAGAGCGGCATCGAGGTGCTGCGCGTGCCGCACGGCCGCGGCAGCGTCACCGTGCTGGCCGGCTGGGACCTGCGCGGCAACCGGGCGCTGACGCGCGGCGACAACGGCCTGATCGCCGCCGCCGCGCTGCAGCTGCGCCAGGGGCAGCGGCTGTGGATCATCGACCAGGAATCGCGCACGCCGCTGACGAGCTGGCTCTGGCGCGCCGGCGCGGCGGCGCTGCTGCTCGCGGGCCTCGCGCTGCTGCTGGCCGGCTGGCGCGCCGCGCCGCGCTTCGGCCCGCTGACGGTGCCGACGCCGCCCGGCCGCCGCTCGATGGTCGAGCAGGTCACCGGCACCGCGCGCTTCCTGTGGCGCCACGGCCCGCTCGGCCTGCACGCGGCGCAGGTGCGTGCGCTCGACGAGACCGCGCGCCTGCACGTGATGCGCTACGACGAACTCGAGCGCAGCGCCCGCGCCTCGGCGATCGCGAAGCTGACCGGGCTGGACGCTGCGGCGCTCGGCCTCGCGCTCGACCGCGGCATCCCGCGCCGCCGCATCGACCTGCCGCCCGTGCTCGAACTGTTGGAAACCGCGCGCCGCCGTTTGCAGGCTTCGGCCGGGCGCGCACCGCACACCGCTTCCTGAGGACCCTCCATGCAGATCAAACCCACCGACCTGACCCGTGCCGCCGAGCTGCTGAACGAACTGCGCAGCGAGGTCGGCAAGGCCGTCGTCGGCCAGCAGCAGGCGGTGGATCAGTGCCTGGTCGCGCTGATGGCCAGCGGCCACGTGCTGATCGAAGGCGTGCCCGGCCTCGGCAAGACGCTGCTCGCGCGCACGCTGGCAAAGTCGCTGTCGCTGAACTACGCACGCGTGCAGTTCACGCCCGACCTGATGCCGTCGGACATCACCGGCCATGCGGTGCTGGAGGCGCGCGCCGAGGCGGGCTCGCCGGTCGGCGCGCTGCGCGTGCACCGCGGGCCGGTCTTCACCAACCTGCTGCTGGCCGACGAGATCAACCGCGCGCCGGCCAAGACGCAGAGCTCGCTGCTGGAGGTGATGCAGGAGTACCAGGTGACGATCGAGGGCCAGACGCTGCCGCTGGACAAGCCGTTCATGGTGCTCGCGACGCAGAACCCGGTCGACACCGAGGGCACCTACCCGCTGCCCGAGGCGCAGCTCGACCGCTTCCTGTTCAAGATCGACATCGGCTACCCGTCGCAGGACGAGGAGACCGCGATCGTGCGCCGCACCACCGAGCAGCTGGCCGGCGACCAGCTGCCGCTCGACGCGATCGCGCCGCGGCTGGACGAGCGCTCGGTGCTCGCGCTGCAGCGCCTGGTGTCGTTCATCCGCGTCGACGACAAGGTGCTCGACTACGCGGTGCGGCTGGCCCGCGCGACGCGCGTGTGGCCGGGCCTGTCGGCCGGTGCCGGCC
>NZ_JBFUGW010000514.1:0-2246 GCF_056402735.1 Rhizobacter sp. P3_C12 | reverse complement strand
AGCCGGGCGCGCTGTTCCGGCTGCTGCGCCAGCCGCCGCCGTGGGTGGCGGCGACCGACCTCGATGAACTGCGCCAGGCCACCGAGGAGTTCTCGCTGGTGATCCGCGACCTCGCGGCGCTGCAGGAGCGCATCAAGCTGCTGCAGGAAGAGATCGCCGCGCAGGTCGGCGAGCAGACCAACCGCAGCCTCTTCACGCTGACGATGGTCACGGTGCTGGCGCTGCCGATCAACATCACGACCGGCTTCTTCGGCATGAACGTCGGCGGCATCCCGTTCGGCGAGCACAAGCACGGCTTCCTGGTGGTGGTGCTGTTCGTGGTGGTGTTCACCGCGGTGGCGGGCTGGCTGGCGTTCCGCAACCGGGATCGCTGATGTCGCCGTGGTAGCCTGCCGCCCGAGGAAAAACAAGGGCCACAGGCCCGCGGGAGGATGGAATGAAGAAGTCGATGAGGGGCTTGGGCTTGACGTTGGCCATGGCCCTGACCGCCTGCGGCGGAGGAGGCTCGGATGCTCCGCCGACCGGCGAGAACCAGCGCTACACGCCGCTGTCGGTCGGTGATCGCTGGATCTACCGCACGTGGTCGGACGCAGGGGATGCGAAGGCCTCGTTGGAACGGGTGGAAGCGCAAGGGCACGACCGGCTGGAAGGGCACGATGTGGTTCTGGTGAGCACCGCGTCGCTCGACAAAGGCCTCGTGCTCGAAGACCGTTGGATGCAGCTTTCCGACTCCGCGTTGACCGAATGGCGAAGGGCGACGTACCCGTCGCTCGGCGCGTTCATCTGGCCGAGAGTCGACGTGCTGCAATTCCCGCTGCTCGGTGGAAACGGATTCACGCAGGTCGACCAGACCATCGATCTCGGCAAGGATCTCGATGGCGACGGCCGCAACGAATCGGTGAAGGTCACGTCGCAGGTACGGGTGATCGGTTTCGAATCGGTGCAGACCGATGCGGGCCCATTCGACGCGGCTGCCCACGTACGCACCGAAGTCACGCAGACGAGCATCTCCTCGAGCGGGTTGCCGTCCGGCGTCGAGACCCGCGTCGAAGATGCCTGGTATGCGATGGGCATCGGCCTGGTGAGGTCCGACGTGGTCGTCGGCACGGCCGCCGGACTGTCGACGTCGCACCGCCTGCTCGTGGCTGCGCGCACGGGAGGCGTGCCCACCGACACCCGCGGGCCGCAGGTCGAGATGCTGACGCCTGCGATCCCGCGCTACGGCTCGATCCAGATCGGGTTCGACGAACCCCTGGACAGTTTGACGGTGTTCGACAGCGACGTCATTGACCTGCGCGATCCGCAGGGCGTCCGGATACCTGTGTCACTGTCGTACGAGCGCAGCGTGATGGTCCTGTATCCGGGCACCTTGGCGGACGGCACCTACACCGTGTCCGTCAATTCCACCGTCACCGACCTGGTCGGCAACCCGGTGCAGCCTGCCCTCCTGAGTTTCAAGGTCGACGGCACGCCACCGTCGATCGTCGCGACCTCGCCGCCTGCCTACCAGACCGGCGTACCGCTCGACACGGTGTTCAGCCTCGATTTCAGCGAGGAGCTCAATGCGGCCTCTCTGGCAGGCCGCGTCTCTCTGGCAGGCTACTCCCGGCAGGATGGCCTGCGCGAGGACGTTCCGGTGAAGGTGAGCCTCAACGGCAAGCGAGTCACCGTCACGCCATTGGCGCCGCTCGCGGCCCGCTGGGAGTACACGCTGCGTGTCATGGCGGGGGTGACGGACCCGGGTGGAGATCCGCTGCGCCTGGATTATTTTCTGCAGGTCGAAGCCGCAGGCCACTGAGCCTTCCGGTTCCGTCTACCGGGTGGCACCGGTGCGCCTCGGCCACATTCGCACCACCAGCGCCAGCGCCGCGGCACTGGCCGACAGCGCCGTCACCGCCATCCACCCCCAGTGCGCCAGCGCCAGGCTGCCCAGCGCCGAGCCGGTCGCCATGCCGATGAACACCGTCGTGAACAGCACCGCGTTCAGGCGGCTGCGCGCGCCGGGGTCGATGCCGTAGACGATGGTCTGGTGCGCGATCAGCGCGACCTGGATGCCGAGGTCGAAGCCGATCGCGCTCGCGACCAGCAGCCCGAGCTGCGCCTGCGGCGGCACGAACGGCATCAACCCCATCACCGCGAACGACACCAGCACCAGGCCCGCGCCGACGCGCGTCACCAGTTCCGGCCCGCGCCGGTCGGCCATGCGGCCGGCCAGCGGCGCGGCCAGCGCCCCGGCCGCGCCGGCC
>NZ_JBFUGW010000513.1:0-2265 GCF_056402735.1 Rhizobacter sp. P3_C12 | reverse complement strand
CTCCCAGATCGCTCTGTATTCGACGATCGACATTCAGGTAGGGGTGAGAAGACCCCCAAAATGCTTCGAGTCTTGAGTTTTCACACAGCCTCGGCCACAAGCAGACGGTCGCCAGTGACGGCTTTCTGGGTACCCACGGTGACCATGAACAGGTCAGTTGCAGTCGGCATCAGGAACGAAGCTATGAAAGCGATCCAGGCGCTATCGTCGGTACTTCACTTGGCGGTAATCACTGACGATCGGGCCGAGGTTAGCCGCCCGCACAAGCAGGTCGGTCTTATCATCGGCCAAATTCAGATGGCCATCCTCGAGCCGATCGTCGGTGAACATCCGGATTTGGACGATCTTCGCTAAGGCGGAGGTCGGCCAGGAGCCCCCCTTCGCGAACAGCAGCTAAGCTGCCGATGGCAAACGAAAGTTGAACGATGAACTTCCATTCGCGAACCCTTTCCAGGGTGCTCGTCGGCCTGGGTTTGGCAGGCCTCTCGGCCGCTTCGTTCAGTGCCGACCTGTCGAAGGGCGAGACCATGCCTCAAACGCACGAGGCGTTCAGCTTCGAGGGCTTGTGGTTCGAGACTGCCAACTATCCGGCCTCCAGCGTCTTGCGCTTCTTGCCTTACGGGAAAGGATGGATCGGGCAATACGTCCAGGTCAGTCCACCGCAACAGCGAATTGGCTTCCGGGTTGGAGAGACTGTCATCCGGGGGACCGTCAGCGGGCCCGATTTCGTCGGGGAGGTACTCTTGAAGCCCTTGCAAGAGGACCCGGTGTGCATTGGTCTGACGGTCGGGTGGGTGCCCATCAGGATGTCGCTCGATGGGAGCAAGCAGTTGACAGGCAGGTGGCTCCAAAGCTGGACCGCCGACAACCGAGCATGCGTTGTCGTGGGCCAGAGCTGGCAACCGTATAGCCTTGAACGCTTGCCCGCGCATTGACGCAGTCGGCCGCGGCTTTCCCATACGCTTTCCGTCGCAGAACTCGGCGACCCGAGGGTCGGCAGCACTACGATCACACCGACGYCCGCAAGGCCGCAGGCGGCCGAGGCTGTGTGAAAACTCRCCGCGTTGAAGGTCGCCATCGAAATCGACCTCCCAGATCGCTCTGTATTCGACGATCGACATTCAGGTAGGGGTGAGAAGACCCCCAAAATGCTTCGAGTCTTGAGTTTTCACACAGCCTCGGCCATTGGCTGCCTTCCGCCAGGGGGCTCCTTTCGGACCGCCTGGAGGTCGAAAGAGTAGTCGCCATAGCCGACGGCGGCTGCGCCACGATTGCGGTGGCTCGCGCCCGTGTTCGAATGGCCTACAGCCGCACCACAGTTGACCAACCGGCGGCACGGAGAAGCGACATGAGATTCATCGCGCAACCGTTGCCCGGTGCTCTGGTCATCAGCTGGATTGCACTGGTAGTCGCGGGATGCGCCGCCGAGACAATATCTCGACGTGACTACGGGCCGCCCCAAGGTTGCCTACGGGCGGCTGGCTGTAAAGCTGGGTCGAACATCACAACGCATGCAAAGTTCTTCATCAGATTTGGCAACCATATCGGCTCGATAGACTTCCAATCAAATAGTCAAATGATTCTGTTCTACCGACGGACATTTAGCCCTTCAATCGAGAGGACGTCACACGGCAAGCCGGGCGCCGCCTCTCATCTCAACGTTAGGTTCCTCTGTGGCGTCGATGATGATCAAACATACCCTGCGGCTCTTGGCACTTACTCTAGTGTTCGTCTTTACGACGACGAATGCGCAGGTGGAGCAAACATGGCTAGATCTGCTGAGGCAAGGAAACTTCAGCCGCTTGGAGGCACAGACCGTCGCGTTCCAGAAGCGCTTCACGGCCGGACATGAGTCAGAGTTCGCGCTCCGGCAGATCTATCGCTCGTTCTATGAGCTTACCGAACGAGATCTGCTCAGGCTCGACGAGTGGCAGGCAGCTCAGCCAAAGTCCTATGCGGTGCGACTCATTCGAGGAACCTACTTCAAGCGCGCGGGGTTCAGTGCCCGCGGCGAGGATTCGGCGGCCCGCACTCTACCTGAGAACTTCGCCGCGATGCGGAGGCTTCACGCCATTGCTTTGCCTCAGCTTGAGGAGTCGCTCTCACTGGCGGAACAGCCCTATCTGAGCGTCTTTCACCTACTGGACCTACGCGACGGAAACCGGCCGGTTCAGAAAGCACTCTTAGACTCCTGACGTGGTCCAATTCTGATGGACACCTCGATGGGAGATTTTCCCGCAGAGGACGAGAAGAGCATGACCGAGA
>NZ_JBFUGW010000512.1:0-2272 GCF_056402735.1 Rhizobacter sp. P3_C12 | reverse complement strand
GCGGCGCCCCCGCCGCCGGGCCGAGCACCGGGCGCAGCGCGAGCGGCGCGTCGCCATGCCGCCGGCCGTGGTCGGCGAAGGCGCCGACGCCCAGGCCCAGCAGCCCCTCCAGCCCGAGCATGCGCAGCGCGCCGATGCTCAGGCCGAGCTGCGCGAGCGCGCTGCGGTTGGCGCCGAGGATCGCGCCGTCGGGGTCGACCGCGAGCAGCCCTTCGCGCACCGTGCCGATGCAGGCCGGCTCGGCATGGAAGTGCAGCCGCAACCCGTTGCGGAAGCGGTCGGCGAAGCACTGGTTCTCGATCATCCGCGCCGACAGGTCGACCAGCGCCAGCGTGTGCGGGTGGTACGAGCGCTGGTCGCCGCTCACGTCGAGCACGCCCATCACCCGGCCGGCATGGTCGAAGATCGGCGCGGCCGAGCAGGTGAGGAAGCGGTGGGCGCGCAGGAAATGCTCGTCGCCGTGCACCAGCGTCGGCGCCTCGGTGAAGAGGGCGGTGCCGACCGCGTTGGTGCCCTTGTTCGGTTCCGACCAGTTCACGCCGGGCGAGAGCGCCACCTGCTGCGCGCGTTCGAGGAAGGAGTCGTCGCCGAGGCTGTGCAGGATGCCGCCGTTCGGATCGGTCAGCGCGACCATGCTGTGCGACGAGGCGATCTGCTCGAACAGCAACTCCATCACCGGCGTCGCCTGTTCGTGCAGCCGGCGGTGGCGTTCGCGCGATTCCTGCAGCCGCGCGGCCGAGGCCCGGTTCAGTTCGGGCACCGCCGATTCGTCGAGCCCGAGCGCGGCGCAGCGCGCGTGCGACTGCGCGATCGCCTGCAGGTGCTGCGGCGACGCCACGTCGGCCGCGGTTCGGGTGGCGGGGGACTGAGAGCGCATGCTGCCTCCTTCGCGTGCCGCATTCTGCATGTTCGGGCGGGATCGCGCTGGCGCCGTCCCCGGCTGTCACAATCTGCGCCTTTCAAGCAAGGGCACAGGCGCGGAATGAGAGGCGCGGAATGAGTCGGGCGCGGCGGTCGCCGAGGATGTTGGTGCTGGCATTGGCCTGTGTGATGCTGGGCGCGGCGGCCGAATGGCGGCGCGCCGCGGCGAGCAGTGCGACGGCACGTGAACCGCGGCTCGCAGTGAAGCCGGCGAACGGGCCGGCGAAGCTGCCGCGCCTCGTGCCCCGCGCGTCGCAGCGCATCCCGATGCCCGACGGCGTGCCGGCCGCCCATGCCAGCGCGCTGACGGTGCTGCCGAGCGGCGAGCTGCTCGCGTTCTGGTGGGCCGGTTCGCGCGAGAGCGCACCGGATGTCAGCCTGTACCTCGCGCGCTGGGCCGACGGCCGCTGGAGCGCGGCGCAGAAGGTGGCCGACCGGGCCGGGCTGGGCCGCGAACTCGGCTTCGGCGTGCGCCGCATCGGCAACCCGTCGGCCTGGGTCGCACCGGACGGCCGCGTGCATGTCTTCATGGTCGCGACCGGCCTGGGCGGCTGGGCGGCGGCACGCGTCGTGCAGCTCGAATCGGCCGATGCGGCCCGCAGCTTCGCGGTGCGCCGCGTGCTGCCGCTGACGCCGCTGGCCGACACCAGCGTGCTGGTGCGCACCAACCCGGTCGGGCTCGACGATGGCGGCTGGCTGCTGCCCGCCTACTTCGAGCTGCGCAACAAGTACCCGATGCTCGTGTCCTTCGATGCCGACGGCGCGCCGCGCTGGCTGAGCCGCATCGGCCGCTCGACGACCGCGCTGCAGCCGGCGCTGCTGCCGGTGTCGGGCACCGAGCTGCGCGCGCTGATGCGCGACATCGGCCCGTCGCACCGCGTGCAGCAGGCGGTGAGCCACGACGCCGGCCGGCACTGGGAAGACGCGCCGCCGCTCGAGATCCCGAACCGCGACGACTCGGTCGCCGCGCTGCGGCTGGCCAACGGCGGCTACGTGCTGCTGCACAACGACACGCTGCCCGGCGGCTCGCCGCGCCAGTGGCTGCGGCTGTCGACCTCGGCCGATGCGCAGGCCTGGACGCCGGCGCTCGACGTGCAGCGTGGCAACGCCGGCGACGAGTTCTCGTACCCGAGCGTGCAGCAGCTGGGCCGGCAACTGCACGTCACCTACACCGCGCAGCGGCAGGCGATCGGGCATCAGGTCTATGACATCGAGGACGGGGAGGGCGCGCCATGAGCTTGCCGGAACTGGGCCTTCAGATCCTCTGGGCGCGGCTCGCCTGGGGCGTGGTCGCCGCGGCGCTGCTGCTGTCGCTGCTGCCTCTGCGCGCGATGAAGCCGCGCGCTGCCGT
>NZ_JBFUGW010000511.1:0-2276 GCF_056402735.1 Rhizobacter sp. P3_C12 | reverse complement strand
GCCGTGCGCGGCGCCGAAGCGCCCGCGCCGGCCGACGAGCGCCCGCTGTTCCAGGCAGCGCCCGGCGCCGCGCGCCGGGATCGCGCCACGCCCACCACGACCCTGCCCAAGCAATGGCCCGCGCAAGCCTTCGAGCCTGCCAAGCGCGACATCTTCCAGCCGGTGCTGCCACCCGCCCCGCCACCGCCGCCCGCGTCCAAGCCGGTCGCTGTCGTCGCGCCGCCGCCGCCCGCACCGATGGCCCCGCCGATGAACTACCGCTTCTTCGGCCGCATGCTCACGCCCGAAGGCACCACCATCGTCTACCTCGTGAAGGGCACCGGCGCGCCGATCGAGGTGGCCGTCGACCAGCGCCTGGACGACGGCTACGTCGTCGAATCCATCACCGACCAGGCCGTGCAGCTGGTCTTCCCGCCCCTCGGGCAGCGCGCCACCATCGGCATCACGCCGCCACCGCAGTGAACGCCAGCAGCTCCATGACCTCCTTCGCCCGCTCCCTCCGTGCGCTGCCTTTCGCGCTGGCCGTGCTGCTGCTCGCCGGCTGCGCCGAGCAACGCTTTCGCGACGAGGCCCAGCAGGCGCTGCGCGCCGGCAACTACGAGCAGGCCCTCAGCCAGCTCGACGCCGGGCTGAAGGAATACCCGAACAGCACCACGCTGCGCAGCGGCCAGGTGCAGGCCCGCACCGAGGCGCTGGCCCGGCTGATCGCCGAATCGGCCGCCGCACGCGCCGCCGGCCGCTACGAGGTCGCCGAGCAGGCGCTGCGCCGCGCGAAGGCGCTGAACCCGACCAGCAGCCGCATCGACGACCTGCTCGCCGACGTGGCCACCGAGCAGCGCCAGCGCGCCGCGCTCACCGAGGCCGAGCGCCTGGCCGCGGCGCAGCAGGGCGTCGCCGCGCTGCGCGTGGTGGAGCAGGCGCTGAAGGACAACCCGCGCAACTCCGACCTGCTCGCGTTCCAGCGCCGCATCGAGGTCGACGTGCGCCAGGCCGAGGCGCGCGCCAACCAGAAGGGGCTGGCCGAGACCCGCCCGATCTCGCTCGATTTCCGCGACGCCGGGCTGCGCACCGTGCTCGACGTGGTGTCGCGCAACAGCGGCATCAACTTCATCCTCGACAAGGACGTGCGCCCCGACGCCCGCGTCACCGTCTTCCTGCGCTCGGCCCGTGTCGAGGACGCGATCGACCTGATCGTCAGCACCAACCAGCTCGCGAAGAAGGTGATCGACAGCCAGACGCTGCTGATCTACCCGAACACGCCCGAGAAGCAGCGCGAGCACCAGGAGCAGGTCGTCAAGGTGTTCTACCTCGCGAGCGGCGACGCGAAGGGCGCGGCCGCCTTCCTGCGCTCGATGCTGCGCGTGCGCGAGCCCTATGTGGACGAGCGCACCAACATGCTCGCGCTGCGCGAATCGCCCGAGAACATCCAGCTCGCCGAGCGCCTGATGGCCCTGTACGACGCGCACGAGCCCGAGGTGATGCTCGACGTCGAGGTGATCGAGATCCGCAGCACCCGCCTCACCGAGCTGGGCGTCAAGTTCCCCGACACCTTCGCGCTGACGGCGCTGCCGCCGGCCGGCGCCACCGGGCTCACGCTCGGCAACGTGCGCAACCTGACGCGCGACAACATCGGCCTGACCGTCGGCAACCTGCTCGTCAACCTGCGCCGCGAGGTCGGCGACTTCAACACGCTGGCCAACCCGCGCATCCGCGCGCGCAACAAGGAGAAGGCCAAGATCCTGATCGGCGACAAGGTGCCGGTGATCACCGCCACCATCGGCGGCAGCGGCAGCTTCGTCTCCGACAGCGTGAACTACATCGAGGTCGGGCTGAAGCTCGAGGTCGAGCCGACCATCTACGCCGACGACGACGTGGCGATCCGCGTCGCGCTCGAGGTCAGTTCGCTGGCCGGCCAGGTCAAGACCGCCTCGGGCACGCTCGCCTACCAGATCGGCACCCGCAATGCGTCGACGCTGCTGCGCCTGCGCGACGGCGAGACGCAGATCCTGGCCGGCCTGATCAGCAGCGAGGACCGCTCCAACGCGAGCCGCGTGCCGGGCCTGGGCGACCTGCCGGTGCTCGGACGGATCTTCTCGAGCCAGCTCGACGATTCGTCGCGCACCGAGCTGGTCCTCGCGATCACGCCGCGCATCGTGCGCAACTTGCGCCGCCCCGACGCGAACGAGACCGAGATGTGGGTCGGCACCGAAACCTCGCCGCGCCTGCGGCCGACCGGGGGCCGCGCGGCTGCCGTCGTGCCCGCTGCCGGAGCGAGC
>NZ_JBFUGW010000510.1:0-2278 GCF_056402735.1 Rhizobacter sp. P3_C12 | reverse complement strand
GCACCCGCCTTTGCAGCGAGAACCCAAGAAAGAAACCACCCACCATACCGACCAAGCCCCATCGACCCGAAAGAGACAGCCATGACCCTCACCCCCTTGCTGACCCTGTGGACCCGCTTCGTCGCGCTGCTGGAAACCCTGCAGCCGCTCGCGCAGCTGGCGGCGCGGCTGTATGTCGCGCAGGCCTTCTTCCTGTCCGGCCTGACGAAGATCCGCGACTGGGACACCACGCTCGCGCTGTTCAACGACGAATACCACGTGCCGCTGCTGCCGCCCGAGCTGGCCGCGGTGATGGGCACCGGCGGCGAGCTGGTGTTGCCGGTGCTGCTGGCGCTGGGCCTGGCCGGGCGCTTCGCGGCGCTCGGGCTGTCGGTGATGAACGTCGTCGCGGTGCTGAGCCTGGCCGAGATCGCACCGGCCGCGCTGCAGCAGCACCAGTTCTGGGGCAGCCTGCTGATCGGGCTGGCACTGTGGGGGCCGGGCGCGCTGTCGCTCGACCGGCTGATCTCGGTCCGATGGGGCATTCGTCCCGGCCTGGCGCCGCGCTGACGCCCTCGGTCAAGGGCCGGGGCACAATGCGGGGTTGCACCCGCCTACCCCTTGCCCTCGATGAAGCATCTCGTTCTGCTGGGCGCCGGGCCCGCCCACCTCCAGGTGCTGCGCGAGTTCGCGGCGCAGGCGCTGCCCGCGGCGCAGGTCACGCTGGTGGCGCCCTCGCTGCGCCCGATGGCGGGCGCGGCGCTGCCCGGCTGGGTGGCCGGCCGCCGCAGCCTCGACGACAGCGTCACGCCGCTGCTGCCGCTCGCGCAGCAGGCCCATGTGACCCTGGTCGAAGGCGAGGTCGATTCGCTCGACGCCGCCGCGCGCCGCGTCACGCTCGCCGGCGGCCAGGTCATCGACTACGACGCGCTGAGCCTGGACCCCGCGCCGGTGATGGACCGCGACGCGATCGCCGGCGCCCGCGAGCATGCCCTCTTCATGCAGCCCGGCGAGCAGTTCGTGCGCCTGTGGGATGCCCTGCTCGCGCTGGCGCAGCAGCGCACGCTGAGCGTCGTCGTGGTCGGCTCGGGCATCGCCGGCGTCGAACTGTCGCTCGCGGTGCAGCGCCGCCTGGGCAAGCGGGCGCGCGTTGCGCTCGTCACCCACGGCGGCCCGCCGCTGCCCGATTTCCCGTCCTCCGCGCAGGTTCGCATGCACCGCATCCTGAAGCGCCGCAACGTCACGCTGTTCGAGGAGCGCTGCGTCGCCCTCGGCGGGCGGCAGGCGATGGTCGGCGACGGCATGCGCCTGGTCTGCGATGCGCCGCTGCTGGTGCTGCCCGGCCGCGCACCGTCGTGGGTGGATGGCAGCGGCCTGCTGCTCGATCCCGACGGCGGTGCGGCGGTCGGCCCGACGCTGCAAAGCACCTCGCACCCCGAGGTGTTCCGCGGCGACGACGACCCCGCGACACTCGCCATCAACCTGCGCCGCTTCATGGCCGGCGGGGCGCTGGTCACCGCGAAGCTGGCCCAGCCTGCGTTGCGCTGGGTCGATTGCGGCGACGGCGACGCGCTGGTCAGCTGGGGCGCCTGGTCGTTCGAGGGCCGCTTCGTCGCCTGGCTGCTGAGGCGCCGCGAGCGCGCTGCCGGCCAGCGGCACGGCAAGCCGCCGCTGCCGCTGCCGGCCGTGGCCCCGGTGGCCTCAGAAGTCGAGCGGCCGGAAAACGAGGGTCATCGGTGATGGTACGCGGCCGTTCTCGTCAGCTGGCAGCTTGGCGGTCTTGTCGATCGCGCGCATCACGGTGTCATCCCATTCCTTGACGCCACTGCTCTTCGTGATGCGCTTGCTGAGGATGGTGCCTTCCGGGCCGGTGCTCACCTCGACCTCGACCCGAGGATTGCCTTCGATGGCCGAAATCAGCGTGATGTTGGGGCGGAGCGCGCCGACGATCTTGCCGCGGTAGTTGGCCGACGGCGCCGCGTCGTGCGCGGCGGTGCCGGTGCTGGTGGCCGCACCGGTGGCGCCGGCCTGGCCGAGGATGCGCTCCAGCTGCTTCTTGCGCTGGTCCTCGGTCTGCGCCGTCTGCCGCTCGAGCTCTTTCTTCTTGCGATCAGCCTCGGCCTTGGCATCCGCTTGGCGCTTGGCTTCCTGAGCCTTCTTCTCTTCGGCTTCCTTGTCCTGCTGCGCCTTCAGCTCCTTCTGCTTGGCCTTCTCCTTCTCGATCGCGATCTGCGGATCGGGGGCCGGGGCAGGGCGCGGCGGCGGGGGCGGCGTTTCGACCTTCGGCTCGGGCTTCGGC
>NZ_JBFUGW010000509.1:0-2301 GCF_056402735.1 Rhizobacter sp. P3_C12 | reverse complement strand
GCGGCTGTGGGACGGCGGCGCGGTGTGCCCGGTCGCCACCATCAAGATCACGCGCCACAACCTGCTGCGGCCGACCGCGCTGATCCACGAGGCCGGCCACCAGGTGGCGCACATCACCGGCTGGAACGACGAGCTGCGCACGCTGCTGCAGCACGGGCTCGCCCAGGTGGGCTCGCAGGGCGACCTGGCCGACGTGTGGGCCAGCTGGGCGAGCGAGATCGCCGCCGATGCGTTCGCCTTCGGCCACACCGGCTTCGCGAGCGTGGCCGCGCTGCACGACGTGCTGTCGGGCGAGCCGAGCCTGGTGTTCCGCTTCTCGCCGGGCGACCCGCACCCGGTCAGCTACCTGCGCGTGCAGCTCGGCGCCGCGCTGTGCCGCCACTGCTACGGCGCAGGCCCGTGGGACGAGCTCGAGCTCGCCTGGACGGGGCTGCACCCGCTGGAACGCGTCGACAGCGGCACGCGCGCGCTGATCACCGATTCGCAGCCGCTGCTGCCGGAGCTGGCGCGGCTGCTGGTCGAGACGCCGATGCGCTGCTTCCGCGGCCGCTCGCTGCGCGAGCTGCTGCACCCGCAGCGCGTCAGCCCGGCGTCGCTCGACGAGCTGCAATCGACGCTCGGCCCGGCGCTGTTCACCTCGACCCACTGGCTGTGGACCGAGCCGCTGCGCACGCTCGGGCTGACCGGGCTGCAGCTCGCCCGCTGCAGCGGCCAGCCGCAGGAGGCGAAACGCATCCTCGAACAACAGCAGCAATCGATGCTGCGGATGGGCGGCGCGCTGCTGTCCGCCTGATCCCTCCGCCTGATCCCGATCACCTCTCCCTTCCCCACCACCACGACCCACAGGAGCATTCCCATGGCCAAGGCCCCACCCCTTCCCGCCCGCGGCACGCGCCGCACCGCCCCCGTCGCCGACACCGCCCCCGAGGCGCAGGCCGACAACCCCACCGAGCAGGCGGCACAACAGACGCCACAGTGGGGTGGGCACAACCCGTCCACCGACCAGCTCACCCAGTTGCTGCTGACCGTGCTGACCCGCGCCAACCAGCAGATCCCGACCCCCACCGGGCTGAGCGGTCCGGCGCTCGACGTGGCGCTGCGCTTCCAGACGCTGTCGGCGCAGCTGTCCACGCTCGCCGACCCGGTCGGCCTGCGCAACCTGCCCTGAGCCGCCGCCCCCCAAGACCCACGGAGACCTTGTCATGTTCAGACACTTCGCCACCTTCGTCTCGCCCGACACCTTGTTCAGGGCCCACCCGGGCGAGCTCGCCTGGCTGCTGGAAGAAACCTGGCGCCAGCGCTTCGACGACACCAGCAAGGCGCTCGGCGACCCGGACCGCCGCAGCCCGCTGAGCGCCTTGCCGCCCCCCAGCAGCGAAGGCGCGCCGCTGCCGACCGTGTTGAGCGACATCCTGACCACCGTCACCGCCACCGACCCCATCGAGATACCGCGCCTGTTCCGCTGGGACCACCTGATCTACGCCTACATGATCGAGAACACCCGCGTCTACGAGGTGTTCAAGCGCGTGGTGCATGAGTTCGTGCATGGCGAGAAGCTCGGCGTGCCCGATGCCGACTCGCAGGCCTGGCTGCGCAACACCGAGGAGCTGTTCTTCAAGGACGGCGCGCCGTTCTTCGCGACCTCGCTGGTCAGCCACATCCGTGGCGACCTGCGCGCGAACCGCCGCAACCCCTACCAGCGCCTGTTCGGCATGGAGCTGAACCACGGCATGGACGACGGCAAGCCGCAGCCCTACGTGCGCGCCGAGGCGGCGAACGCCGAGTTCGTGCCGACCTTCGAGGAGTTCCTGCGCGAGGTCTGGGTCGGCATGACCTACGTCACCGCGAGCGCGAGCAGCAACCCGACCGACCCGGCCAAGATCGTCACGCTGGCGAGCAAGCTGAAGAACATGCTGCTGTCGCGCCGCCAGGACGGCAACCTGTCGCGCGAGGAGTTCTCGGCGGTCACCGCGATGGCGTGGTTCCACCTGACGCTCGAGTACAAGAACGACGGCGCCAGCTCGCCGATCGTCGCATCGCTGCGGGCGCAGGCCAATGGCACCGAGCAGCGGCTGTTCAAGGTGGCCGAGCGCGTCGGCCTGCCCGCGCACGGGCTGTCGAAGCACTTCTTCGACATCGCCGATGCGATCTCGCGGATCCTGACGCAGATCGAGAGCAACGACTACGACACCACCGACAAGGTGCGCGCGCTGTTCACGCCCGAGCCCACGCTGCTGACCAGCCCCGAGGCGGCGATGCGAACCATCATCACGCACTGGACCGCGATCACGGGCCGTGACG
>NZ_JBFUGW010000508.1:0-2303 GCF_056402735.1 Rhizobacter sp. P3_C12 | reverse complement strand
CACGGCACCCGCTGCCTTGACGCCTCTGCCGCCGGCGCCGGCGCCCCGCGCTGCCGCCGCCGCCGCCGCGGCCGCCCCGCTCAACGAAGAAGCCATCGTCCAGCGCGTGCTCACCGACGTGCAGCGCCAGCTCGACCTGGTCTTCGAATACAAGCTGCGCGAACTGCTCGCGCCGACGCTGGCGCGCATGGCCGATTCGCTGATCCGCGACACCCGCAACGAGCTCGCGACGACGCTGCGCGAGATCGTCACCCGCGCGGTCGCGCAGGAGCTGCAGCGCACCCGCGGCCGATAGTCCAGCCGCCGCGCTGCGGGGCTGTCGTTTACCCTATCAACGCGGCCCGGAACTTGCTCGTTGTGTCGCCATGTCACAGCGAGCCCAACCCCTGATCCCTTGAGGACATCGCGCAGCCAGACCCGAGGATTCCCGCAATGGAGGCGGTTTTTTTTGGGTTAACGTTGCGCCCGCTGAGGCTGACTCCTCACCCGTTATCCAGTCTTTCCCAAACCCCGGAGGTTTTTGCATGCAATACAAACTCAATGTCCTGGTCGCTGCCGCTGTCACCCTGTTCGCCGGTGCGGTGTCCGCCCAGGAAGTCGTGAAGATCGGCCACGTCGCCCCGACGAGCGGCGGCATTGCCCACCTCGGCAAGGACAACGAGAACGGCGCGCGCATGGCCATCGACGAACTGAACGCCAAGGGCGTGACGATCGGCGGCAAGAAGGTCAAGCTCGAGCTGCAGGCTGAAGACGACGCTGGCGATCCGAAGCAAGGCACGGCTGTCGCCCAGAAGCTGGTCGACTCGAAGGTCAACGGCGTGATCGGCCACCTGAACTCGGGCACGTCGATCCCGGCCTCCAAGGTCTACAGCGACGCCGGCATTCCGCAGATCAGCCCGTCGGCCACGAACCCCAAGTTCACCCGCAACGGCTACAAGACCACGTTCCGCGTGGTGGCTGACGACGTGCACCTGGGTGGCACGCTGGGCCGCTATGCCGTCAAGGAGCTGAAGGGCAAGTCGATCGCCGTCATCGACGACCGCACGGCCTATGGCCAGGGCGTTGCCGACGAGTTCGAGAAGGGCGTCAAGGGCGCGGGCGGCTCGACCGTCTCGCACCAGTTCACGACCGACAAGGCGACCGACTTCACCGCCATCCTGACCCAGATCAAGTCGAAGAACCCCGACGTGGTGTTCTACGGCGGCATGGACGCCGTGGCCGGCCCGATGATTCGCCAGATGAAGCAGCTGGGCATCAACGCCAAGTTCATGGGCGGCGACGGCATCTGCTCGGGCGAGCTGCCGAAGCTGGCTGCTGGCGCGATGGGTGACGGCCAGGTCGTCTGCGCCGAAGCCGGTGGTGTCGAAGGCACGCAGAAGGTCGGCATGGAGAAGTTCCGTGAAGACTACAAGAAGAAGTTCGGCACCGACGTGCAGATCTATTCGCCGTACGTCTATGACGCCGTCAACGTGATGGTTGCCGCGATGGTCAAGGCCGGTTCCGCCGACCCGRCCAAGTACCTGCCGGTGCTGGCCAAGACCGACGGCTACAAGGGCGTGACGGGCACGATCTCGTTCGACGAGAAGGGCGACGTCAAGAACGGCGCGCTGACGCTCTTCACCTACAAGGGTGAGAAGCGCGAGCAGATCGCCGTGGTGCGCTGATCGGTCTTCCGTTCACTGCCATGCAGAAGGGGGCGCCGCGAGGCGCCCCTTTTTCATTTCCACTCATTGATTCTGTGCGGCAAGGCGCGTGGGGGGAGGCCGTGGCGCGCCGGCCGGTTCGGTCATCGCCCCTGGCGGGGCGATGACTCCCCTGCGCTGACTGGTTTCATGGCCCGTCGCCGAAACTCCCGCCACTCGCTGCGCTCGTTGTGGTCAAACAGTCGGCGACAGTCAGTGCACGAAGCGTGCTGCGCACGCGGGCCATGAAACCAGCCAGCTCCGGCGACCCGTCTTTATTGGCGCTCCACGGCCTCCCCCCACGCGCCTTGCAACCACCGCCGTGCTCCTGCGGAGGTGACAAGCGAACAAATGAAGGTGGATCCCGGGTTGTCACCCGGGCCGCGCGCCGAATGAAATTCGACGAACACTCACGGTTCGTGTTCGGAGCGGCTGGGGGGTGGCTGTGGGGGCGACTTCTGGGGCGACGGAGAAGTTCGGCTTTGGGGGTGGCGCGCGCCAGCGCGCTTCGTAGACATACTCATCGGCTGTGTTTGACCACAACGAACGAAGTGAGTGACGGGAGTTTGCCGATGCACCCCCGAAGCCGAGCTTCTTCGTGCAGTCGGCCCGCCAGGGCCG
>NZ_JBFUGW010000507.1:0-2327 GCF_056402735.1 Rhizobacter sp. P3_C12 | reverse complement strand
ACACGGATTTGCTGTTCATGCGCAGGGGCAGGAGTTGGGAAAGCCGCACTGTAGTGCGATCGCCCCGGCCCGGCCAAGGCCCGCCCGCGCAGGACACCTCTGCGCCGGCGCGGGCCAATCCGGCGCCGGGGCCTCATGTCTTCTCATGTCACATGTAACCGGGAACTACAATGCGCCGTCCGGGTCCATACCCGTGGTTCCACCCCCTGGAGGATTCATGAACGACAACCTGCAAGCCGCCTACGGCGACTACCTCGGCTCGGTTCCCAGCGCTGAACAGCGCAACCGGGTTCTTCGCAACACCTACTGGATGCTGGCACTGTCGATGGTGCCGACCGTCATCGGCGCCTGGGCCGGCATGGCCTTCGGCTTCGCCGATGTGGCGCGCGCCAGCCCGATCATGACCTTCGTGTTGTTCCTCGGCGGAGCGTTCGCGTTCTTCTACGCGATCGACAAGACCAAGAACTCGCCGACCGGCGTCGTGCTGCTGCTGGCCTTCACGTTCTTCATGGGCGTGATGCTGTCGCTGACGATCGGGCGCGTGCTCGGCAGCTACCGGAACGGCGGCCAGTTGATCATGATGGCCTTCGGCGGCACCTCGGTGGTGTTCATCGCGATGGCAACGCTGGCCACGACGATCAAGCGCGACATCTCCAGCTGGGGCAAGTTCCTGATGGTCGGCGTGATCGGCCTGATCGTCGCGAGCMTCGCCAACATCTGGCTGCAGATGCCGGTGCTGTCGCTGACGATCTCGACCCTCGCGGTCGTGATCTTCTCGGCCTTCATGCTGTACGACCTGAAGCGCGTGGTCGACGGCGGCGAGACGAACTATGTGAGCGCGACGCTCGCGATCTACCTGGACGTCTACAACGTCTTCGTCAGCCTGCTGAACATCCTCGGCATCTTCGGCGGCGACCGCGAATAAGCGGTCCGCTGACCGCGCAAGAAAAAGGGCCCTCCGGGGCCCTTTCGCTTTGGGTGCTTTTGGGTGCTGTCGATCAGCCCCGCTCGAACACCGCCATGCTCTCCACATGCGCCGTGTGCGGGAACATGTTCACCGCACCGGCCGCCGTGCAGCGGTAGCCCGCCTGGTGCACCAGCAGCCCGGCATCGCGCGCCAGCGTCGCCGGGTTGCAGCTCACGTAGACGATGCGCTGCGGCGGCACGAAGCCGGGCGCCAGCGCCGGATCCGCATGCAGGTCGGCCAGCGCCTTCGCGAGCGCGAACGCCCCTTCGCGCGGCGGATCGACCAGCCACTTCTGCGCATCGCCGTACCCGGCCAGCTCGGCCGGCGTGATCTCGAACAGGTTGCGCGCGACGAACGAGGTCTTGTGCGCGAGCCGGTTCACCTGCGCGTTCTCGCGCGAGCGCGCCACCAGCGATTCGCTGCCTTCGATGCCCAGCACCTCGCGCGCCTGCGTCGCGATCGGCAGCGTGAAATTGCCGAGCCCGCAGAACCAGTCGATCACCCGCTCGTCGGCTCGCGCTGCGAGCAGCTTCAGCGCCCGTGACACCAGCACCTGGTTGATCTGGTGGTTGACCTGCGTGAAGTCGGTCGGCTTGAACGGCATCGTGATGCCGAACTCCGGCAGGTCGTAGGCGAGCGGCGGGCCGTCTGCATCGAGCAGCACCACCGTGTCCGGCCCCTTGGGCTGCAGCCACCACTGGATGCCATGCGCCGCCGCGAACTCGCGCAGCCGCTGCAAATCGCCTTCGCTCAGCGGCTCGAGATGCCGCAGCACCAGCGCCGTGACCTCGCTGCCGATCGCCACCTCGATCTGCGGCAGCCGGTCGCGCTGGTCCATCGCGGTGATCAGCGTGCGCAGCGGCAGCAGCAGATCGCTCAGGTGACGCGGCAGCACCTCGCAGCTGTCCATGTCGGCGACGTAGCTGGATTTGCGCTCGTGGAAGCCCACCAGCACCGTGCCCTTCTTGACGACGTGGCGCACCGACAGGCGCGCCCGGTAGCGGTAGCCCCAGGCCGGCCCCTCGATCGGCCGCAGCACGCGCTCGGCCTTCGTCTTGCCGAGGTGCCACAGCGCGTCTTCGAGCGCCCGCTGCTTGGTCGCGACCTGCGCGCCGACGTGGAAATGCTGCATCTTGCAGCCGCCACAGGTGCCGAAATGCCGGCAGGCCGGCGTCACGCGCTGCGAGCTCTCGCGGCGCAGCGCCGTCATCGTCGCCTGCTCCCAGTTGTTCTTGCGGCGCCCCACGCTGACCTGGACCTGCTCACCGGGCAATGCGCCCTCGATGAACACCACCTTGCCTTCCGCGTTGTGCGCCACGCCTTGCGCTTCGAGGTCGAGGGACTCGACCGTCAGCCATTC
>NZ_JBFUGW010000506.1:0-2346 GCF_056402735.1 Rhizobacter sp. P3_C12 | reverse complement strand
TGCTGCGGGTGCGCGCCACCGCGCACCAGCTCGACCTGCCGCCCGAGCGGCGCGCGGCGAATGTGCGCGGCGCCTTCGCCGTCGAGCCGCTGCGGCGCGGCGAACTGGTGGGCCGGCACGTCGCGCTGGTCGATGACGTGATGACCAGCGGCGCGACACTGGCCGAGCTGGCACGCGTGCTGAAGCTGGCCGGCGCGACGCGCGTCGAGGCCTGGGTGGTCGCGCGCACGCCGCGCCCCTCGACGAGTGCCTGAGGCCCGCGACAATCGCGCCCATGTTCAACATCGTCCTCGTCCACCCCGAGATCCCGCCGAACACCGGCAACGTGATCCGGCTCGCGGCCAACACCGGCTGTGCACTGCACCTGATCGAGCCGCTCGGGTTCTCGATGGAAGACCGGCTGCTGCGGCGCGCCGGGCTCGATTACCACGAGTTCGCGCCGGTGCGGCGGCATGTGTCATGGCCGGAGTTCCTGGCCGATGCACGCCCCGATCCGTCCCGCCTGTTCGCCTTCACGACGCGTGGCAGCCGGCCGTTTGCAGAAGTTGCGTGGCAAGCAGGCGACTGGCTGGTGTTCGGCTCCGAGACGGCCGGCCTGCCGGCCGACCTGCGCGAGACCTTCCCTGCCAACCAGCGCGTGCGCCTGCCGCTGCGAGAAGGCCAGCGCAGCCTGAACCTCAGCAATGCGGTCGCGGTCGCGGTGTTCGAGGCGTGGCGCCAGAACGGCTACGCCGAAGGGGCGTGAAAGACAACCCGGATTGCCATCCGGGCTACGTCACTCGGGTTGAACGTTCGCCGCCTTGATGACCTTGCCCCAGCGCTCGCGCTCGGTCTTCATCAAACCCGCCAGCGCCTCGGGCGCCGTGCCCGCCGCGCTGAAGTACTGGCCGAGGATCCGGCCGCGCACCTCGTCGGTCTTGATGATGCGCACCAGCTCGGCCGACACCCGGTCGACCACAGCCTGCGGCGTGCGGGCCGGCGCCAGCACCGCCTGCCACGAGATCGCCTCGAAGCCGGCGTAGCCCTGCTCGACGAAGGTCGGCATGTCGGGCAGCGCGCCGAAGCGGCCCAGCGTCGTGACGCCCAGCGCCTTCAGCTTGCCGGCCTTCACCTGCCCGATCGCGATGCCGGGCACCATGAAACCGGCCTGCACCTGGCCGGCCAGGATGGCATTGACCACCTGCGGAAAGCCCTGGTAGGGCACGTGCACGATGTCGAGGCCGGCGCGCGCCTTGAACGATTCCATCGCCAGGTGCGCGGCGCTGCCGTTGCCGACGCTGCCGTAGTTCAGCTGGCCCTTGCGCTGCTTCGCGACGCGCACAAAATCGGCCAGCGTGTCGACGCCGAGCTTCGGGTCGACCACCAGCACGTTCGGCGAGGTCGCGACCAGCGTCACTGGCAGCAGGTCCTTCAACGGGTCGTAGCCGAGCGATTTCGACAGCAGCGGCGCGGTCACCAGCGGCCCCTGGATCGTGAACAGGAAGGTGTAGCCGTCGGGCTCCGCCTTCGCGACCGCGCCGGTGCCCAGGTTGCCGCCGGCACCGGGCTTGTTGTCGACGACGATCGCCTGGCCGAGCGCATGCGCGAGCGGCTCGGCCAGCAGCCGCGCGATGATGTCCGGCGAGCTGCCGGGCGGGAACGGCACGACGAGGCGGATCGGGCGGGCAGGCCAGGCCTGCGCACGCGCCGGCAGGGCGCTCGACAGGGTCACGGCCGCGGCGGCGGCCAGCACATCACGACGGTTCAGGCTCATCCGTTGAAGCTTTCGGGGCGCGCGTCGCGCATCATCAGGCGTTGGATCGACTGATCCGGCGTGCGGCGCCCTTCGAGCACGCTGACCACCGCTTCGGTGATCGGCATGTCGATCGAGCGCGACTGCGCGCGGCGCAGCGCGGTCGCGGCGCACACGACGCCTTCGGCCACATGGCCGAGGTCGGCGAGGATCTTCGGCAGCGGCACGCCGTCGGCCAGCCGCAGGCCAACCTTGCGGTTGCGCGACAGGTCGCCGGTGGCGGTCAGCACCAGGTCGCCGAGGCCGGACAGTCCCATGAAGGTGTCGGGCCGGGCGCCGAGCGCGACCCCCAGCCGCGTCATCTCGGCCAGCCCGCGCGTGATCAGCGCCGCCCGGGCATTGAAGCCGAGGCCCATGCCGTCGGCGATGCCGGTGGCGATCGCCATCACGTTCTTCAGCGCGCCGCCCACCTCGACGCCGATCACGTCGCTGGAGGTGTAGACGCGCAGGCTCTCGCTGTGCAGCGCCGCGACGGCCTGCTCGCAGAGCTCGGCGTCGCCGCTCGCGGCCACCAGCGCCGCCGGCCGGCCGAGCGCGACCTCGAGCGCGAAGGT
>NZ_JBFUGW010000505.1:0-2353 GCF_056402735.1 Rhizobacter sp. P3_C12 | reverse complement strand
TCACCGAACTCGATGTTCAGCGGCTCGATCAGCAGCCGCTTCGGCCCGGCCTCGACCGCGCCCGCCACCATCGCCTTCACGCCCGCGGCCTGCGCCACTTCCACCGTGCGCTGCGCATCCTCGGCCTTCACGAAGATCGCAAACCCCGCGCCCATGTTCAGCGTGCTGTACGCCTCTTGGTCGTCCTGCTTCGCATGCTGCTGGATGAACTTCAGCACCGGCGTCACCTCGGGCACGCTGTGGATGCGGTAGGTGTGCTTCGCCGGATGCCGCAGCAGCTTGCGCCAGCCGTGGCCGGTGATGTTGGCGCAGTAGTGCGGCTGGATGCCGGCCTTGTACAGCGCCTCGGTCACCGGTGAATACAGCACCGTCGGCGCCAGCAGCGCCTCGCCGTAGCTCAGCCCCGGTTGCACCTCGGTCAGATACCCCTTCGGCAGCCGCTCCACCAGCTTGCGCGCCAGGCTCAGCCCGTTCGCATGGATGCCGCTCGACGCCAGCAGCACGATCGCATCGCCCGGCGCCAGCTTGTCGCCGACCGAGAGCCGCTCCTTCGGATTGATCAGCCCCGTGCAGCTCGCGGCCAGGTCGATGCGCCCCTCGGCCACGATGCCGGCCAGCGCCGGCGTCTCGCCGCCGCCCCAGGCCACCTGGCAGGTGTCGCACGCGGCCTTCCAGCCTTCCACCAGCGCCTGTGCGCGTTGCGCGTCGGAGAACCAGTCGGAGCCGCCCGCGGCCCAGTAGGCCTGCACCACCAGCGGCGTCGCGCCCACGGTGATCAGGTCGTTGATCGCCATCGCGATCGTGTCCTGCGCAATGCCGGCGTAGTAGCTCTTGCCGGTCAGCGCCTTCATCTCGTCGGCCACCAGCGCCTTCGAGCCCAGGCATTCGACGATCGAGGCCAGGTAGAACGGCCCCACGTCCACCACGTAGGCCGATTCGCCGCGCGAGGCCTCGACCTCGCTGAACCCATGCACGCCCAGGTGCGCGCCGGTGGCCTTGGCGGCGCGCTGCGCAGCCACCTTCAGCGGGTCGATCAGGTCGTAGTTGACGCCGGCCTGTTCGTAGCTGAGCGTGTCGGGGGAAGCAGCGGTGGATTTCATCGGGAGCAGAGGGTCGATGGCGGGGCGGTCGGAGGTCGGCGCGGCCGCCGAAACCGCGATTATCGGGTACCACCGGGCCCCGTAGAATGCCCCGATGTCCTATCTCGTCCTGGCCCGCAAATACCGCCCGCGTGACTTCGAAGGCCTCGTCGGCCAGGAGCACGTCGTGCAGGCGCTGGCCAACGCGCTCACGCAGCAGCGCCTGCACCACGCCTACCTGTTCACCGGCACGCGCGGCGTCGGCAAGACCACCGTCTCGCGCATCCTCGCTAAATCGCTCAACTGCACCGGCGCCGACGGGCAGGGCACCATCACCGCCCACCCCTGCGGCGTCTGCGATGCCTGCCGCGACATCGACAGCGGCCGCTTCGTCGACTACGTCGAGCTCGATGCCGCCTCCAACCGCGGCGTCGAAGAGATCTCGCAGCTGCTCGACCAGGCCGTCTACAAGCCGGTGGTCGGCCGCTTCAAGGTCTACATGATCGACGAAGTCCACATGCTGTCGAACACCGCGTTCAACGCGATGCTCAAGACGCTCGAGGAGCCGCCCGAGTACCTCAAGTTCGTCCTCGCCACCACCGATCCGCAGAAGGTGCCGCCCACCGTGCTGTCGCGCTGCCTGCAGTTCAACCTGCGGCCGATGGCGCCGCAGACGGTGCAGGAGCACCTCGCCACCGTGCTCGGCGCCGAGCAGATCGAGGCCGAGCCCGGCGCGCTGCGGCTGCTGGCGCGCGCCGCGCGCGGCTCGATGCGCGATGCGCTGTCGCTCACCGACCAGGCCATCGCCTTCGGCGCCGGTGCCTTGCTCGAAGCGGGCGTGCGCCAGATGCTCGGCGCGGTCGACCGCAGCCACGCGGTGCGGCTGGTCGAGGCCCTGGCCGCCGGCGACGGCGCCGACGTGGTCGCCACGGTCGATGGGCTGCGCTCGCTCGGCTTGTCGTGCAGCGGCACGCTCGAAGAGATCGCCACGCTGCTGCAGCAGATGGCCGTGCTGCAGGCCGTGCCGGCCGCGGCCGACGAGGCCGATCCCGACACGCCCGCCATCCAGCGCCTGGCCGCGCTGCTGGCGCCCGACGAGACGCAACTGCTCTACAGCATCGTGCTGCACGGCCGCGCCGAGCTGGGCCTGGCGCCCGACGAATACAGCGGCCTCGTGATGGTGCTGCTGCGCCTGCTGGCCTTCAAGCCGGGTGGCACGCCGGCCCCGCGCCGCGAGGCGCCGGCGATGGTCAGCGGCCGCAGCAGCGCGACGG
>NZ_JBFUGW010000504.1:0-2364 GCF_056402735.1 Rhizobacter sp. P3_C12 | reverse complement strand
CGGGGCGGTGGGTGAGGTACCAGGCGAGGCCGCCCAGCAGGGCCAGGCCGATGACCGCGATCAACGTCCCCAACCAGCGCCGGCGCGGGGCGGCAGGGTGGGCGGGCGTGGCGGCGTCTTTCGGCGTGTGGTCCATGGGCATGGGCAAGGCAGGTGAGGGTGTGCGTCGGCGAGGGCGACTGTGCCACGCAGGCGCAGTCAATCGACGGCTGGATGCCTTGGCACGTGGCGTGCGCGCATTTCAACCCGATAACGTTGCCGGCTTGTTGCTGGCTTCGTGGAGAGGAATGCTGCGTGACCGACCTGATCCTGTCAAAGCTTCTGCCATGGCATGGCATTCAGTAGTCGCCCGTGATCGGCCTTGTAGAGTGCGCCGGGATTCGATTGGGCAAGCTCGCTCAGCACGTTCAAATCGGCACGATGGTGCTCGGTCTGAACACGGCGCCAGGTCCATCGCCCGTCCGTTCTCGGGTTCTTGCTCAGGTGCTCGTCGATCAGGCGAATTCGATAGTTCAGCCAGCGCGCGCGCGAGAAAACGAAGGTTTGGCGAATCGCCTTGTTGATGTTTCCGACCGAGCGAAGGTCATCGAAGTCAGTAGGTGTGCCTTGTCCGAGGCATTTCTGAATGATGAATTTTTTTATATCGTCAGGAAGAATGGCATGCTGCAAGATGGAATCAATTGCTTTTCTGAGAAACATATCGGCCATGAGGAGCTGCATTTTTCGATTGCGCTGGAATGATGGGTGTTCTATCTGCTTTCTTTTCGACGATTCGCCAAGCCACACCATCATTTTTTTTTGTTCTGCGCAGGAGATCAGCTTGCCTCGGGCTTCTTTCCCAAAGCACACGAGATCGATATTGAGATATCTCAGCGAGGGTAGTTTCGTGATGAAGGAAATGAATTTGTCGGGGAGGATCAGATCCTCGTCGAAAGACCACTCTTCATCAATGAGCAGGCTTTGAAGCTTGGGAAATCTTGCTGGGCGGCTTGAGTCTTGCAATTTGCCCCATTCCTCAGCAATTGAATACGATTCCTCGCCATCGAAGCATTCCAGATTGAGATGCTCGAGTGCAGGCAAATCTGCCAGCACCTGCGCGAACTCTATGGCATCCGTGGCGGTGCCGCGAAGGTATTGCAGCGACAGGCTGGAAAGGCGGTCTTTATGACGCAGCAATGCACTGAATGACGGCAGGTTGGGTACGGAAGGGCGGTCGCATAGACGAAAGTCCAGGTTTTCGAGTCCATGGTGACCCCCAAGTGCTTCGATCACTTGATTGATGGCCTCGTCATCGTATTCGCCATCGAAAAGTATCCTCAATGATGTCAGATGAGATGTTTTTTCCAAAGCCGCCACCAATGCCGCGAGGAGCTTGTTCCCGTTATAAAGATAGGCCTCGGGGATTGTGGTTTTTATTTCGGTGATTTGCTGGAAGTTTATCAATGTGCTTATCATCATCTCAAGAGTGCTGTCACACAGGATCAATGATTTGCTGCCCGATTTTATTTTTTCGCCCATCACGTGCGCAAAGTTCTTTGGGAGGCAGAAGTAGGTGCAGAACTCCAGGATTCTGTCGTGACTGTCTGGCGCTTTTGCGATCTCGAGTGAATCGATGTAGAGATCGATTTCGTAACTTCTCGGTTTATCATCGTCCGCGAATTCAGGCCTCTTGGCGTTCAATTCATCGAGAAGCTGTAGCCGTATCGGTCGTACTTCTTCTTCTAAAAATGAATATTTTTCGAGGGGAAGTCTTGAGTCGGGCAAGGGGCGTTTCATGTTGTTCAGATGAATGATGAGTCGAGGCGCGAAGTGATGGACCGTTTCATGACGAAGGAGCAATGGCGCCAGGCATTGGCTTCCTCGTTCTGTAACGGATACGGTCTTTCCGTTCCATTCTTCGCTGCCTCCCCCTCGCGCGCAGCGACGCACTCGCCCTTGCTGCGTTCCGGCCGTGGGCAGGCCGTGTCCGCCAACTTCTGCGCATGCGGACGCAAGCCGCTGCCGTTCAATGAGGCGTCGGTGATTTCTTTGCGCAGCAGGCGTTGTTCGATGTGCGCGCTGCGAGGGAACAAGGCCTGGGGGTTTTCTTCTACATCCCGGCGTAGTTCGGCCCGCCGCCGCCCTCGGGCGCGACCCACACGATGTTCTGCGTCGGGTCCTTGATGTCGCAGGTCTTGCAGTGCACGCAGTTCTGCGCGTTGATCTGCAGGCGGTCCTGGCCGGCCTCGGTCTTGACGAACTCGTAGACGCCGGCCGGGCAGTAGCGCGCCTCGGGGCCGGCGTACTTCGCGAGGTTGATGCCCACGGGCACCGCGGCGTCCTTCAGCGTCAGGTGCGCCGGCTGGTTCTCGCCGTGGTTGGTGT
>NZ_JBFUGW010000503.1:0-2388 GCF_056402735.1 Rhizobacter sp. P3_C12 | reverse complement strand
CATGCAGGCCGTCCTCGACGAACGCATCCAGCGCGACCGCCGGCACGGCACCACCCGCGGCCGCCGGCGCGAGCCCCACCCGGTGCGCCGGCAGGTGCGCCACCCCGAGCGGCACGCTCACCGTGAAGCAGCTGCCCAGGCCCGGCCCGCTGGTCACCACCACGTTGCCGCCGTGCAGCCGCACCAGCTCCTTCACCAGCGCGAGGCCGATGCCGGTGCCCTCGTGCGAGCGCGAGCGCGCCCCGGCCACGCGGTGGAAACGGTCGAACACATGGGCGAGCGCCTCATCGTCCATGCCGATGCCGGTGTCGCGCACCTCCAGCACGGCCTGGCCGGCCTCGCTGCGCAGCGAGACGGCGATCTCGCCCTCGAACGTGAACTTGAACGCGTTCGACAGCAGGTTCAGGACCACCTTCTCCCACATGTCGACATCGACGAACACCTCGTGCGGAAGCGTGTCGCAGGCGACGACGAAGCGCAGCCCCGCGTGCTCGATCGCCGAGCGGAAGGCCGATGCGAAATCGCGCGTCAGCGCCGCGAGGTCGGTGGCCTGGTAGCTCGCCTCGACGCGCCCGGCCTCGATGCGCGAGAACTCCAGCAGCGAGTTGACGAGCTTGCGCAGCCGCTCGCCGTTGCGGTGCGCGAGCTGCAGCGCGTCGTGCAGATCGGCCGGCAGGTCCGGGCGCAGCAGCGCGTCCTGCAGGGGGCCCAGCATCAGCGTCAGCGGCGTGCGCAGCTCATGGCTCACGTTGCTGAAGAACACGTTCTTCGCGCGGTCGAGCTCGGCCAGCGCCTCGGCCTTCTGCTGCTCTTCGAGCCGCGCGCGCACCTCGCCGAGCCGCGACGCGACCTGCGAGGCCACCAGCGACAGGAAACTGCGGTAGGCATCGTCGAGCCGCCGGCGCGGGCTGATGCCCACCACCAGCGCGCCGACGTTCGACGCCTGCCCGGCCACCGCCAGCGGCAGCACGACGGCCTGCTGCACCGGCTCGGTCCACGCACCGCGGATCGCGCCGACATGCTGCGCGATGCCGTCGGCCCGCTGCGGCAGCCCGCTGCGCTCGGCCTCGCGAACGGCCACCGTCAGCGGCGACGCGCCGTTGCGCGCCAACCGGCGCGGCAACGCATCGGGCGGCACGTTGGCGGTCTGCGTGACACGGGTCAGTTCGAGGTCGCTGCCGTCGGCGGCATCGGGCAGGTAGAGCACGGCGAACGGCAGGTCCTGCGGGCTGTTGCCGAGCGTGGCGACCAGCTGCGCCGCGGCGGCCGCGAGCGTCGGCAGCTCGCGGACCGGCAACGCGGCCAGCTCGCGCAACAGGCGCAGCCGGCGCTCGCCGATCGCGCGCTCGGTGTCCTCGACGACGACGCACAGCATGCCGGCCACGCGATCGGCATCGTCATACACCGGGCTGTACGAGAAGGTGTGGAAGGTTTCCTCGAGGTAGCCGCTGCGCTCCAGGAACAGCTGCAGGCCCTCGTCCCAGGTGGCGGTGCCGGTGCTCAGCACCTGGTCGATGCGCGGGCCGATGTCGTGCCAGATCTCGGCCCAGACCACGTCAGCGCGCGCGCCGAGCACCCAGTCGTGCTTGATGCCGACGGTCGGCAGGTACGCGTCGTTGCAGAAGAACGTGGCCCCGCTGCCCCAGGCCATCCACATCGCGAAGCGCGAGTCGAGCATCACCCGCACGATGGTCTTCAGGCTCTGCGGCCAGCCGGCGGGGTCGCCGAGCGGCGTGCAGCCCCAGTCGAAGGCGCGCATGCGCGCGCCCATCTCACCACCCCCTTCGAGGAACCTCAGCGAAGCATCGACCATCTCGGCATGCTAGCGGCGAAAAGCAACAGCCGGTCACGCGCGTTACGGCGGCCATGCGAGCCGGTGCACCGGCTCGGTTAACCTCGCGGATTGTCCAACCCTCCGACCTCTTCCATGCGCCTCGTCCCGATCGCCTGCCTGTTGTGGTTCTCCTGCGCCGCCATGGCGCAATCCAAGGATGAGATCGTCGAAGGCGGGCTGCAAAGCGGCCAGCGCTACCAGATGGCGCAACACTGCGGCGCGAGCGATGCCGCGCTGGATGCCTTCAAGGGGCGCTTCGAGACCGAGGCGCACGGCCGCTCGGACCTGCTGGCCAAGCTGGACATCAACATCCTGAAGCTGTTCATGCAGGGCCGCCTGAACGGCGACCTGGCGTTCGAGGAACTGAAGGCCAAGCCGCAGGCCGAGCGCGACGCCGCCTGCCAGCAGGCGCTGCAGCAGATCGGCGCCAAAGCCTGAGAACCCTGATCAGCTCGGCAGGCCGGCCGTCTGCTGGCCGGCGTGTTCCCACGCGGCCTGCAGCGCCGCCGCGACCGGCGCGCTCGCAGGCGTCATCGGCGCGCGCAGCGCCGGGC
>NZ_JBFUGW010000502.1:0-2472 GCF_056402735.1 Rhizobacter sp. P3_C12 | reverse complement strand
ACGGCGAGTTCGCGATCACCCATGCGCCGCTCGCGCCGCTGCCCGCGGGGCCGGTGGGCCTGCTGATCGCCGCGCAGCCCCTGCCCGACCACCGACCGCTGGCCGCCCACAAGACCACGCTGCGCCAGCACTACGACGCCGGCGTGCAGGCGGCCGAGCGGGCCGGTGCGTTCGACAGCCTGTTCTTCACCGCCGACGGCCGGCTGGTGGAAGGCGGGCGCAGCTCGGTGTTCCTGCTGCTCGACGGCCGCTGGTGCACGCCGCCGCTGCACGACGGCGCGCTGCCCGGCGTGATGCGAGCGCGGCTGCTGGCCGATCCGGGCTGGGCCACCGTCGAGTGCAGCCTGAGCGCGGCCGACCTGCGGCGTGCGCAGGCCATCGTGGTCTGCAACGCATTGCGCGGCGTGTTGCCGGCGCACCTGCTGTCGCGCGAGCTGAGCCACGCCTGAGGCGCCGATGAACCTGGCGCTGTTCGACCTGGATCACACCTTGATTCCCTTCGACAGCGGCATGGCCTGGACGCGCTTCCTCACGGCGCGCGGCATCCTGCCGCCCGAGGCCCCCGAGGCCTACCTGGCCTGCTGCCACCGCTACGTGGCCGGCACGCTGGACATCCGCGCGATGCACCGCATCACGGTGGCACCGCTGGCGGCGTTTCCACGCGAACGGATCGAGGCCTGGAGCCGCGCGTTCGAGGCCGAGATGGCGGCGCGGGTGCCCGGCCTCATGCAGGCGCTGGTGGAGCGCCACCAGCGTGCCGGCGACCTGTGCGCCATCGTCACCGCGACCACGCGCTTCATCGCCGAGCCCTTTGCGCGGCTGTTCGGCATCCGCCACCTGATGGCGACCGAAGGCGAGTTGCGCGACGGCTTCCTGACCGGCGAGATCGCCGGCGAGCCCTGCCACCGCGAGCACAAGCTGAGCCGCGTGCTCGACTGGCTGGACCGGCCCGGCGGCCTGCAGGCCTTCGACGAATCCTGGTTCTATTCCGATTCCGCGAGCGACCTGCCGCTGTTGCAGGCGGTGTCGCATCCGGTGGCCGTCCGGCCGGAGCCCGTGCTGCGCGAGCATGCGCGGCGCTGCGGCTGGACGGTGCTTGATTCATAAAACAAGGAGACATGTCATGGAATGGATTCGCCAGGTCAGCTTGGTCAGGCGGGTGATGATCGGCTTCGTCGTGATGGGCGCGATCGTGCTTGCGATGGGTGGGGCGGCGGCGTGGACCGTGCGGCAGCTGGCCGCGGGGGCTCCGCGGATCGATGCGGATGCGGCCGTCGGGTGGTTCGGCGCGTGTGCCGTCGCCGGCTGCGCGGTGGCGCTGCTGGCCGGCTGGCTGATCCGCGGCAGCATCAAGGAGTCGGTCGAGTCGACCGTGCAATGCGTGATCCGCATTGCCGGCGGCGACCTCGAGACCAAGATCACGTCGTCGGGCAAGGACGAGATCTCGTGGCTGCGGGCCGAGCTGAACGCGATGCGCAAGAAGCTGCGCACGATGGTGCTCGACGTGCGGCAGACGGTGGAGGGGGTCGACACCGCGTCGGACGAGATCGCGAGCGGCAACACCGACCTGTCGAACCGCACCGAGCAGCAGGCGAGCGCGTTGCAGCAGACCGTCGGCTCGATGGCGCAGCTGGCGGCCACGGTGAACAGCAACTCGGACAGCACGCGCGAGGCGAGCAGCCAGGTCAAGTTGTCCAGCGAGGTCGCGGCGCGCGGTGCGCAGACCATGCAGGAGGTGATCGTGCGCATGGGCGAGATCCACACCAGCRCCGGCAAGATCGCCGAGATCATCGGCGTGATCGATGGCATCGCCTACCAGACCAACATCCTCGCGCTGAATGCGGCGGTCGAGGCGGCGCGTGCCGGCGAGCAGGGGCGCGGCTTCGCGGTGGTGGCCGAGGAGGTGCGCAGCCTCGCGCAGCGCAGTTCGTCGGCCGCGCGCGAGATCAAGGCCTTGATCGGCGACTCGACCGAGAAGGTGGCGGCCGGCTCGCAGCTGGTCGCCGATGCCGGCCGCACGATGCGCGAGATCGTCGACAGCGTGGGCCAGGTGGCGGGGCTGATCGCCGGCATTGCGCAGAGCGGTGCCTCGCAGAGCAGCGACATCGGCCGCATGCAGCAGGCGATCGGGCAGCTCGACACGATGACGCAGCAGAACGCCGCGCTGGTGGAGCAGCTGGCGGCGGCGGCGCAGTCGCTGCGGGGCCAATCGGGCCGGCTCACCGAAGCCATGGGTTCATTCCGCGTGAATGCGTAGCTTCCTCCCTGGCGGCGATCTGCGCGGGCAAAGGCGCGGGCGGGGAGTGTGGGGCTCGCCGGTCGGTGCGGTCATTGCCCCTGGCGGGGCAATGACTCCCCTGCGCCATCTGCTTTCATGAACCGTCGCCGAAACTCCCTCCACTCACTTCGTTCGTTGTGGTCAAACAGTCGGCGACAGTCAGTGCACGAAGCGCGCTGCGCGCGCGGTTCATG
>NZ_JBFUGW010000501.1:0-2478 GCF_056402735.1 Rhizobacter sp. P3_C12 | reverse complement strand
CTCCAGCACCTGCGCGATGAATTCCTGCAGGTCGGGCGACCAGCGGCTGCACAGGCAGGCGAGCCGGTACACCAGGTCGGCCGGCACGCCCAGGTAGGCGAGGTTGCCGCCGGTGATGCGGCGCACCAGCGTGGCCAGCAGGTTGTCGACCCCCTGCCCCCGCTCTTCCAGGAAGCCCGACAGCGGCAGGCGCAGCGCCGGCAGTGCGCGCCAGGAACGGTCGATGGAGTCAGAGTTCATGGAGGTCTCGCTGGTGTGTCCCTGAAAACGCATTCTGCGAGACAGGCCGCCCGGCCAGCCAACGATAAGCGGGCAATAGCGTGCCTATTCCTCGGGGGTGTCAGACAGCGACCACACTGCAGGTTTCAGGTGGTCAATGCCTGTAACTCGGCGTTCAGTTTCTCTCGCAAGCCCGTGAACCAGCTGGGGCGGAGCTTTCCTTCTTCGACCTGGCCCTCGTGTTCCTCGACCCATTGCAGGTGGTCGAGACAGGGTGCCGCGTCGTCCATGTCCAGCGCCAGCGCAGCGCACATCAGATGCGCCAGCAACGCGGCCTGTGCGTCTTGCGACACCGGCAGCACGCGACCATTCAGCACGAACCGGCAGGCCAGCACACTGGCCTGGGCGAACAGCTCGGGCCGCCCCGCTTTTCGCGACCCGCGCCGCAGCGCCGGGGAACCGACGCCCTCGGACGAACCCTCGACAAGGCCTTTGCTTGCGCGCAGCGCCAGGCGAATTGCAAACACCAGGCCTGGGGCACTGTCGAGCCAATCCTTGCGTCGGCTGTTCTTGCGTTGCCTGCGAATCACGCCCGCCAGGCTTTCCAGCAGATCCCCGGTCTTGGCGTCGGTGACCCCGGCGCCGAGCCATGTCGCGAGAAGGCGATCGTCCTTGATGACGACGCTGGGCGCGTTCCAGGTCGAACGCCAGGTCGCAGCCAACGAGATCGGCTGACCGAGCAGGGACTTGTCCACGGAGCTCATTTCGGCCCGTTTGCTTGCCGCCGACACCACCCCCTCGAAGAGCGGCATCCGCTGCTCCTGGTCCAGCATCAGCAGGCCTTCGATCAATGCACGGCTCCTCGACTTGCCGGCACTGCGGGATCGATCGAACACGGCCTGCATCAGCAGGGGACGTGCCATCGCTTCCACGCTGCCCCGGCATGCGTGCTGCGTGAGCGTGCAGCGGAGCAGACTGCGCATCGGCCGGCGTCGCAGAGACAGGATGTTCGCGCCGAACCGGGCCAGGATTTCGTCCAACAGGAATGACGCTGATCCGGAATCCATGGCGACCGAGAACTCCACGCTCTCCACGATGAGCATGAAGCCCTCCTTTCGAGCATCCGTCTGGAACCAATGGTCCGACGCCAGCGCCAGCGTGCACATCACGACGGGAAGGTCGGACACATCGCTCTCCAGCATGGCCTGAACCACCTCGTGGTCGGCGAGAAGCTGGTCCAGAACCGCGGCGAATGCTGCTGTCTCCAGAACCTTCGGATCTGCGGCCGAGGCACGCAGCCCGAGTGCCAACACACTGCCGCGCAGCGCCGCATCGAACCGCTCGATGCCTTCGCCGAGCATCTGCACCAACTGCGACGCCTCGAAGGCCGCCGTGCGCTGGGCCGCTCGGCACAGCCGCAGATGGGAAAACGTCACCGCAGCCCGGCAAGCATCGGGTGTCCACGAAAACGTCCCGTCTTTCGGAACGCTGAACTTGCCCTGCCGCCATTCAACGCCCAGACGCGAAAAGCCCTTGCGCGACGCCTTGATCCGATCGTTCCGTCGCTTGTCACACGCTGCAGCGAAATGCTTCAGCTCCGGTGAATCGACCCCGTCTCCTTCGATCGTCGCTCGCTGCAAACCGAGCGTGATGCGTCTGCGCCCCGGACCAGCGTCGACCGCCGCCAGCTGCCCAGCCCTTGCCATGATCTTCCGGCGTTGTGCCGCGGTATGCGGCTGCCCCACCATCCCCTCCAGGACTCGACACATCCCATCGATCTCGCCGATCGGCAGGAGGTCTTTCGTACCGTCCGTGCCGACGAGAACCTGTTCGATCAGCATCTCCTCCATCTCCGCCAGCGCCTTCCTGCCTTGCACGTCGACCAGTTCGCATTCCCTCAACAAGCGGGCGTGAAGCAGGATGGGGCGAAGCGCCCGCACGGCCGGACCGTTCAGCAGGTCAATCGGTTTCGCGATGTCCACGATCAACTGAACGCACGGCAGATCGGTCGCCTTCAATGCGGTCAGATGCGTCAGGTGGGCCGCGAGCAACTGCAGCGCGAGATCGGGCCGCTCGGCACGATCGAAGGCGGCCGCCACTGTTGCGATGTCGCCCAGCGTGCCCACCCGCCACGGATTGAAGCCACGAATGCCGCGCTCGTCGCCCACCCATTGCTTGCAGCGCGGGCTGAGCGCCTGCAAGGAAAACAGCCGCCCCAGGGCATCGATCACCTCGTCTTTTCCCCGCCCTGCATCGATC
>NZ_JBFUGW010000500.1:0-2523 GCF_056402735.1 Rhizobacter sp. P3_C12 | reverse complement strand
GGCATGTGTGGTTCAGAGATTGACGAGGGTTCCACCCGCCGTGCTGTCGTCTGCATCACGTCCGAACGGATCTGGGCGAAAATCCACCGATGTTTGCCCCGACCCAGCACGACGTTCGCAAATTCTTCTGTGAGACCCGGCGCAAGCAGCGCGAAGGCCTGCCGCTGACGCCGATGGAAGCGGTGGCAGGCGACTGGATCGCCGAGCACCCGGAATACCACGCCGAGCTCGCCGATGAAGCCGCAGCGCTGGCCAGGGTCTACGAGGTCGAAGACGGCCGCACCAACCCCTTCCTGCACCTGTCGATGCACCTGTCGATCAGCGAGCAGGTCAGCATCGACCAGCCGACCGGCATCAAGCAGGCCTATGCCCTGCTCGCCGCGAAGCGCGGCTCGGCGCACGAGGCGCAGCACGAGATGATGGAGTGCCTGGGCGAGATGATCTGGGCCTCGCAGCGCAGCGGCCTGCCGCCGGACGGCCACAAGTACATCGACTGCGTGAGGCGCCGCGCGACGCGCTGAGCCGAGTTACCAACGCTACGGTTTGCTGACATTTGCCGAGGCGCTGATGGGTGACCATCGGCCGATGAACACCGCCCTCGCCCACCTCCGCCCGAACCGCACCGGTTTCGTCGCCACGCTCGCCTGCGTCAGCTTCGCGTGCCTTGTCACCACGTCGCAGGCCGATGCCGCGCCGTTCGTGCTGGCCTACACCGATGGCCAGATCAGCCAGTCGTACACCAACCTGCAGGCCCACCACGCGCAGCTGAGCGCCGTCGGCCTCGGCTCGGCCTACAACCTGACGGCGGCCGGCGCGATCAGCACCGAAGGCCTGACGAACACCACGCGCAGCATCATCAGCTTCGCGAAGGGCAAGGGCCTGCCGCTGTACCCGACCGTCTCGGACTACAGCAACGACGCCGGCGGTTTCGACCCGGCCATCTCGAAGGCGGTGCTCGCCAGTGCCACCAGCCGTGCGAAGGCGGTGACGAACCTGGTGAACCTCGCCACGGCGAACGGTTTTGCCGGCATCGACATCGACCTGGAGGCGGTGCAGTCGTCGGACAAGGCGAACTACAGCGCGTTCATCTCGGCGCTGGCGAGCGGCCTGCATGCGCAGGGGCTGAAGCTCGTGATCAGCATCCCGCCGAAGACCGGCGACAAGGCACCGGACTACCTGGGCGGCTACGACTACGCGGCGATCGGTGCCGCGGTCGACTACTTCCAGGTGATGACCTACGACGAGGTCGGCCCGGGCTGGGCCAGCAGCGGCTTCAACGGCGAGGTGTGGCCGGGCCCCGAATCGGGCCTGGACTGGCAGAAGGCGATCCTGTCGTACACCGTGTCGCGCGTGCCGGCCTCGAAGGTGCTGGCCGGCCTGCCGAGCTACGGCTACGACTACAGCACGGGCCAGGTGGTGCACTGGTCGAGCTATGCCGCGGTGCTGGCCTCGCATGCCAATGCGGTGCTGCAGCGCGATGCGGCATCGGCAACGCCCTATGCCACCTGGGGCACGGTGCGCAAGCAGCCGGACGGCACGGACTGGAGCAATTCGACGAAGCAGCCGGCGCTCTGGTACGACGATGCGCAGAGCATCCAGGCCAAGACCGCGCTGGTGAATGCGTATGGCCTCGCCGGCACCAGCGTGTGGGCGATGGGGTATGAAGACGCGAGCTTCTGGTCGGCGGTGAAGGTCGGGCTGGACAACGGCTCGACGGCGCCGCTGAGCATCGATGCTGCCGCTGGCACCGGTGGATCCATCGTGCCGAGCGGCTCGGTGCAGGTCGTGCAGGGTCGCAGCCAGGGCTTCAGCATCGTGCCGAACGCGGGCTACGACATCAGCTCGGTGACGGTGGATGGCGCATCGGTCGGAGCGGTGACGAGCTACACCTTCAGCGACGTGCAGGCCGGCCACTCGATCCGTGCTGCCTTCAGCGCGCGCGGCGGCAGCGGCGACACGCAGATCGAGGCGAGCGGCAGCGGCCAGGTGTGGATCAAGAACACGACGGCGCTGTCGAACGCGAACCGCCAGGCGCGCGCCGGCATCAACGACGGCAAGCTGACGACCGGTGTGACGCTGAATGCCGCCGGCGAAGGCGAGACAGGCAAGTGGGAGGCAGCCGGTGTCACGTGGACGGCGGCCAAGACAGTGTCGAAGGTGACGTTGATCAACGGCGCCATCGACAGCTACGGCAACGGCTACTTCGAATCAGGTGTGAGCCTGCAGTACACGACCGACGGCACGCGCTGGATCGAATCCGGCTGGGCGATCGCGCCGGCGTATCCGAACAGCGCAGTTGCGGGCGGTTCGAGCTACGCGTTCAGCGGCACACCGCTGGCCGGCGTGCTGGGCGTGCGGATCTCCGGCAAGACCGGCCCGCAGTCGTGGAGCGCGATCATCAACGAGCTCCTGGTGACGGGCCGCTAAGGGCGAGGCTGCTGCCGGGTCTCGCCCCGGCGGGCGAGTCACTTTCATTTGAAGCCCAAATGAAAGTAACCAAAGCAAAGGGCTTCAATACAACAC
>NZ_JBFUGW010000499.1:0-2550 GCF_056402735.1 Rhizobacter sp. P3_C12 | reverse complement strand
GCGCGCAGCCGCGTGTGCGCCAGCGCCACGCACTCGCCTTCGGTGCTGGCGGCGCGGATCGGCAGCGCATGCACGTGCACCAGGCGCGACAGGGCACCGCGGTACAGCAGCGACAGCGCGGCCCGCTGCTCGCCGCGCTGCCACAGCGCCGCGGCGGCCGCGCCGATCCGGTCGGGCAGGCTCTCGGGGCGGATGTCGAGGTCGCGCACGTGGCTCGGCAACGGGGCGGCGCGCTGCGGCAGCGCACCGGCGCGCTCGCGGATCCAGTAGCGCAGCCCGACGATCAGCACGGCCACCAGCACCGCACCGATCGCCCACACGACCAGACGGCCGGCCGCGGTCATCCAGCGCGCGAACTCGCCCAGCCACTTGAACCAGGCCGGCATGCCGGACGGCGGCTCGGACTTCGTCGGCTCCGACGCGCGCTCCTTGAAGCGCCAGGTCTTCTGCTTCTGCGTGCCGCCGAAGCGCGGGTCGGCGCGCAGCGTGGCCAGCTCGGCCTCGACCGCGTCGCGCGACGGGGCCGAAGCCGCCGAAGCCGCGACATCAGCGGGCGCCTGCTGGGCCTGCACCTGGGCTCCCAGCAACGCCAGCGCCAGCCCCCACGCAGCACTAGAACGCACGGCGGAACTCCTGCTCGATGTCCCAGGCCTCGAGCTGCACGCGGCGGTTCAGGTACATCGCGAAGCCGGCGCCGACATAGAACGGCTCGAGCATCAGCACCACCAGCGCGTAGCCGGTGGCGGTGGCGAACGACGACGACAGGCTGCCGCCGGTGAACCAGTCCCATGCCATGCTGCGCAGCCCCTCGGGCAGCAGCAGCGCGATGAACGCCATCAGCCCGATCCCGAGGAAGGCCTCGGCGTGCGCGAACGCCAGGTGCATCATCCCGGCCGGCCCGCGCTGCGCGCGCAGCATCAGCGCGCGCCGCTGCCGCCGCGCCTTGCCGCGCTGGCCTTCGAGCTGGTAGATGGGCTGCGTGTACGGCCGCCACGGCGACAGGCGCCGCCACGTCAGGCTCGTGAACAGCTGGCTCCACCAGACCTCGCGCTGCGCACGCCACAGGTCGGCGAAGCGGGTCGACTGGCCGAAGGCCGCGCGCGACAGCACGAACAGCACGCTGCGGTCCATCCAGGGCTTGAGCCAGAAGATCAGCACGCTGGGCAGCCAGCTGGCGATCTCGACGCTCGACAGCGCGAGCAGGAACACCGCGACGAACACCGGCGTGCAGGTCGCCCACACCGAGCGCGCATGGGCCTGCACCAGGCGCACGCCCAGGTCGCCGGCCTCGTGCATCGGGCGCGGGCGCAGCTCGACGGCGATCGCATCAACCTGCATCCGGGCCCTTCTCATCGGCGGCGCGGCGCGGCCGGCCCTGCCAGCCGAGGTAGGCGATCACCAGCGCCCAGCAGGCCGCGCCGACGCCGTACTTGACCTGCGGCTCGACCCAGCGGGCCGACGACCAGAAGGCCTCGACCGCGGCGGCGATCAGCAGGAACGCGATCACGCCGTACATCACGACGATGGCGTGCGAGGACGCATGGCGCAGTGCCTCCAGCCGCGTGCGACGGCCCGGTGCGAGCAGCGCGTGGCCGAGCCGCAGCCCGGCGGCACCGGACATCACGATGGCGGTCAGCTCGAAGGCCGAGTGCGTGACGATGAACGAGTAGAACGCCTCGCCGTGGCCGCGCGCCGTCAGGTAGCCGCCCACCGCGCCGCCCTGCAGCCCGTTGAAGACCAGGAAGAACGCGCTGCCGATGCCGCCGAACAGCCCGGCCGCGAAGCACTGGAAGCCGATGCCGATGTTGTGCTGGATGTAGTAGCCGAACATCTGCCAGTCGGTCTCGGCGCTGCGCGGCTTGCCGATCGGGTCGGCGCCGGGGCCGTACATCTGGTCGAAGTTGCGCACCTGCTGGGCGTCCATCAGGTGCAGGATGAAGCCGGGGTCGCGCCAGCAGGCCCAGCCGACGAGCAGCGTCGGCACGACGAACAGCAGCGCCGCCACCAGCAGGTAGCCGCGGTGCGCGCGCACGCTCTGCGGGATGTCGACCAGCAGCAGCCGGCGCAGCCGCCCGATGCCGAAGCCCGGCTCGTGGCGGCGGTAGATCAGCTGGTGCGCGCGGTGCGTGAGCTGCTCCAGGCGCTGCGTCAGGCCGATCGGGTAGGCGCGCGCCTGCGCCAGCGCCAGGTGCTCGCAGGCGCGGCGGTACAGCACGCTGAGGCGGGCGCCGTCGATCGGCGCGGGCTTGCCCTTGGCGCGCTCCTTCTTCTTGTCGGCCTGCTTGTCGGCCGACTGGTCCTTCTTCTGGCGCGGGCGGGCGCCCTCCACGCGGTCGAGCATGGCCTGCAGCTCGTCCCACAGCGGCGTGTACGCGGCCTCGAACTGCAGCGGCGTCATCGGGCGGCGTCTCCGCGGCGGCCGAGCAGCCAGTGCGCGACGCCGAGCAGGCGCTGCGTGGCGTCCGTCGCACCGGCGCCGGCATCGGTCGCCGAGCGGGCCAGCACCGCCAACTCGTCGAAGCGGGCGGGCGTGAGCCGCTGGCCGCGCAT
>NZ_JBFUGW010000498.1:0-2552 GCF_056402735.1 Rhizobacter sp. P3_C12 | reverse complement strand
TCCTCACTGAAGATCCAGTCCACCGCATCGTCGCGCGGCATCGTCAGGAACTTGTCTTTTATCTCTTGCAGGCTCAGCGCTTTCTTCCTCGAGTTCGCCAGTACAGTCGGTTGCTCACTGATTCTCGAATCCGGTTGGGGTTGGATCCTTGGATTTCCCGGGACCACCTCCCGAGCTTGTATTTTTGGAGAATCAGTTTTCAGACCGATAGGTTTCAGCTCGACCGGCTTCTGAGGGGGAAGCTGCCCCTTCGAAGGATCCAGGCTTTGCACCGATGCTGCCTTCTTCGGATCCGCCGATACAGTCAATTGCTCTTTTTCAATGGTTCTTGAATTCACCGGATTCGATCCCGGGCGCGAGATCGAGATTGTTGGAATATTCAAGCGCGTCATATCAATAATTTCCGGTCCGGGCTGCTTCTGATTCAGATCCGCAGACTCCGGGCGGGATGGCTTCCGGGCACGAGCCTGAAGTCTGCAAATCCCTCCGCTGACGCTTGCCAATTCCACATCTGCATGCACCTGCACCTGCTCCCGCGTCAGCGAAGCCATGCTCTTCCATTCCACTTCCAGTTGCGGAGATGCTTCACCCGGTTGCCACCCACTGAGATCCAGAGTCGCCGTATTCTTGCGCACCCTCTTGTCGTCAATGGTGATTCTGGATATCGTTTTTATTGCAAACAAGCCTTCCGGAATTCTTGGACTGCCGTCGAAGAGCCCCAAACGAATATCTACAATCTGCCGCCCGTCACGCGGCTGAGCTCTGGCCATCTCCTCGAAATAATATTTATAGTCATTCCATCCGAAGATGTCGATACTTTCCAGATTCAGAATTCCGTTCATCGACTCGATGTTCGGCTCTCTCCTTATATAACGATTTTCCGGATGGATCCGCATGTTCACCATGATCTTCCATCGCTCCCACACCTCCCCCCGCGTGCAGCCGGAATCCTTCAACTGCCCAAGGTCCTTGCAGTCCTGGCGGAAGGAATCATCCTTCTGATTTTCCAATGCCTTGATCAGCCGCGCCATCACCAAGGAACTCTTGAAAGCAGGCTTGAGCCGCTCGTCATACTTGTGTTGCAACGACAATTCCGACCATAGTGCCCCGAGGATGCTCCACATCACGTCATCTCTCGATTTATCATCAAAATAGTTTTTCATGAAATCGAACACGATCTGCGGCCCTGATTTCATATTCCGAGGACGATTTCCCAGGAAATCAGGGAACTCCTGGCTTATTTTCTTCAGCAGATCCGACGACGGACCCGACAACTTCAGGCGCTCGTCAAAAATATTGATCCCCTCATAAACGAGGCAAGGACTCTTCTTGCTGAGAAATAGTGCGTGCACCCAATTGATGGCCTCCTCCTTATCGGGAGGTCGGAGCTTTTCAATTGCGTCGAGCAATACGCCACGGCTCTGCATGAAAAGATGGCCATTCTGGTCCTTGTCGACCCTCAGAGCCGTGAACAACTGCGAACGACCCATGCGGTCTGAAAGTTTCATGGGCCTGAATGTGTCGGCATATTGACCCGACAAGATGCTGCGCACCAGAGCTGATCGAAACGAAACCACTCCCAGCAACCCCTCGTAGCTTCCTATCCCATATTTCTCGAATTTTTTGCGTACTTCTCCATTCATTGCACCCAAATCGCAAAGGCTTGGCACCGTCATTTCCGCACTGGACGCTTCCGCGCGCCGTGTACCAGAGTTTGGAAGCTCCGACCAGAACGTACCACGTCCATATCTCTCTTTTTGTATTACCCGCAGCATTCTCAGATAGCGCGGAACAAGTGCTGCATAGAAGAGGTCTTGGGTCCCTGCCTGAGCGCCCTCTCCTGCTCTCAGTGCTTTATGCAGTTTCGAGAGGCCGAAATCATTGCTTATGACTTTGATGAGATCTGCAAAGGGTGCGTCATGGCCCCAAGTCTCTCGAACCCTCCCCTGGAGATATTCTGCGTTTATTCCTTGGGGATCATCAATGCTTTTCTCATCCCTGCAAAGGAGGATGAATGCGAGCACGCACTCACCCAACCGATTCATGCTTTGTCGGGAGCAACTTGACCCATCCTTGCAAGCCTCAATCCCGCGCAACAAATCTTCCGATCTCCGACGGACATCCTCTCCTCCAAGGCCCTCGGAAATTGCCAAGGCAACAAATCCCTCAGCTTTCCGGATCGCTTCATCCCACTTATCAGGCACCTTCTCGAATGCCGGCTCGGCAACAATCACCTGAGTTGCCTGATTGGCAAACTTCGTTTCGATCTTCACACCGAGACGCTCGTTATACCCTGCGATCACATCACGTATACCCTGCATGGCCACCGATTCTTCAACCTGGTGCGGCAGCAGGATGCTCGTAATTCCTTCTTTCTGTCTTTCAGGCCTGTTCTTTTTCTCCATCCTTCCCAGGATGTCTTTCATGATATCCGCGTCCAGCGAACATGGATCGCTCGCTGACAGATCGAGGYATCCATCGTGGCACCTATACACGGCGGCATGATAATTCGTCTCCGCACCCCGCCCCCCGACAAAGGAGATCGTCGGATC
>NZ_JBFUGW010000497.1:0-2576 GCF_056402735.1 Rhizobacter sp. P3_C12 | reverse complement strand
GTGAGCGTCCAGTCTGACCATCTTGAGAATGCGATAGGCACATAGGAGCCTCGTACCCACCTCAACTTTGGTGGATACGTATGACCTTCCCCGTCCAACCCGCTGGCGCTCGGCGCCGGCGTCGGCTCCACAGCGACGAGTTCAAGGCCAATGCCGTGGCAGCCTGCATGCAGCCGGGGATGTCCATGGCAGCCGTGGCGATGGCGCATGGCATCAACGCCAACCTATTGCGCCGCTGGGTGCGCCAGGCAGAGATGACGACGTCGATCGACGTGCCCGCCAAGACTCTGCGCAGGGTGGAGCATCCAACGCTGGCGCCCGCGTTTGTGCCCGTGGCGCTGCCTGCGCCCGCTGCGCCGACACCGATAGCCGACATCCGCATCGAGCTGCAGCGCGGCCCGACCGCCGTCACGGTGACCTGGCCGGCCAGTGCGGCCAGCGAGTGCGCTGCCTGGATGCGCGAGCTGCTTCGATGATCCGCATCGACGCCATGTGGCTGTCGGCTGAACCCGTGGACATGCGCGCCGGGCCTGAGCGGCTGCTCGCCCGCGTCGTGCAGGTGTTCGGTGTCGCGCAGGCCCACCATGGCTACCTCTTTGCCAACGCGCGTGGCACGCGCATCAAGCTGCTCGTGCACGACGGCTTCGGCGTGTGGTGCGCGGCGCGGCGCCTGAACGCCGGCCGCTTCGTCTGGCCGGTCGCTGGCGTTGCGCCCTCCTTGGCGCTCACGGGTGCGCAGTTCGACGCCCTGGTGCTGGGGCTGCCCTGGCAGCGCCTGCCCGAGATGCAGTGCATCACCCGAGCATGACCGCCGCGCGCTGACAACGGCAGTTGTGCCGATGGCGCGAGGCCGTCGCGCCCGGCACGATGCCGGACATGCTCGGCGCTCGCGACCTCCAACCTCACGACCTGCAAGGTCTGACCCCGCAGGCAGCCGCGCTCATCGAGCAACTGCAGCAGCGGCTTGAACAACAGGGCCGCGAACTCGCCGAACGCGACGCGCAGCTGCTGCGCAAGGACCGCGAGATCGCGCTGCGCGAGGCCAGGATCGAGAAGATCCAGTTCGAGCTCGCGCGCCTGAAGCGCTGGACCTACGGCGCGAAGTCCGAGGCGATGAACGCTGACCAGCGGCGCTTGTTCGAAGAGACGCTGGCCGAGGACGAAGCCGCGCTGCGTGCGCAGCTCGATCGGCTGCGCCGTGAAGCCGCGGCGGCCGCGGCGGCGGCCGGCACCAAGCCCAAGGCGCCGCCGCGCAAGCCCCGTCGCAATGCACTGCCGGAGCATCTGCGCCGCGTGGAGCACCGCCATGAGCCCGACAGCACCGATTGCCAGGAGCACGGCTGCGGGCGCCCCATGACCCGCATCGGTGAAGACATCACCGAGCGGCTGGACATCGTGCCGGCCGAGTTCTTCGTGCATCGCCACATCTACGGCAAGTGGGCTTGCCGGCACTGCCAAGTGCTCAAGCAGGCACCGAGCGTGCCGGAGATCGTCGAGGGCGGCATCGCCGCCAGCGGGTTCCTCGCGCACACGGCGATCAGCCGCTTCGTGGATCACGTGCCGTACTACCGGCAGGAGACCATCAATGCCCGCTCAGGCGTGCATACCCCGCGCTCGACCTTGGCGGCCGGCTCGGGCCAGGTCGGCGCGGCGCTGGAGCCGCTGTACGACCTGCACAAGCACTTCGTCCTCGGTTGCCATGTCCTGCACGCCGACGAGACGCCGGTGGCCCTGCTGGACCCCGGGGCGGGCAAGACCCGCCGGGCCTACATGTGGGCCTACGCGCGAAGTTGGCACGACGCGGTGCCCGGCGTCGTCTACGACTTCTGTCGAGGGCGCGCAGCGCAGTACCCGGTGGCGTTCCTGAACGGCGACGAGCGACGCGGCGAGCGACGATGGGCCGGGACGCTGCTCACCGACCGCTACGGGGCGTACGACACCGTGGTGGACCCACAGCACTACCCGGGTCGCATCAGCGCCGCCTGCTCAGCGCATGCACGCCGGAACTTCGAGGAGTTGACGAAGGCCGGCACGAGTCCCATCGGACTGGACGCGCTGCGGCGGTTCGCGCGCATCTACGAAGTCGAGGGCGAGCTCAAGGGCCTCAGCGATGACGAACGACGAGCTCAGCGGCAGCGGCTGGCCAAGCCGCTATGGGACGAGCTCCACCAGTGGCTCAGCCTGGAGCGGCGCCTCGTCCCGGACGGCGGCACGACGGCCAAGGCGATCGACTACACGTTGGGGCACTGGGCGGCGCTGACGCGGCACCTGGAAGACGGTGCGGTGGCGATCGACAACAACCACCTGGAGCGGCAGATCAAGCCCTGGGCGATGGGACGCAAAGCATGGCAGTTCGTGGGTAGCGAGCTGGCGGGTCAGCGAGCGGCCATCATCATGAGCCTGGTGCAGTCAGCACGTCTGAACGGGCATGACCCCTGGGCCTACTTGCGTGACGTGTTGGAGCGGCTGCCGATGCTGCCCAATAGCCGACTCGAAGAGCTGTTGCCTCATCGGTGGACTCCGCCGCAGACTTGAGCAACTGACCGCCGTCAAGATGGGACGGCCAGACGCTCACG
>NZ_JBFUGW010000496.1:0-2580 GCF_056402735.1 Rhizobacter sp. P3_C12 | reverse complement strand
GCGCGGCGGCGTCTGGCAGCCCGCCAGCGCCAGCAGGCAGGCGACCGCCGCCGCCAGGGTCAGCGCGCGGCGCTGAAGTGCTTGCATCGACTGCTCCCTCATGAAGGCTTCTTCGAATCCGCGGCCGGCGGCCGCTTCAGCGGCGCCATCGTGCTGGCAAAGCTCGCGGCCACGCGCTGCGTCTCGGCCGCGGTGTCCTGCGTCGGCACGTAACGCTCCTGCAGGGCCTGCGCCATCGCGTCGAAACCCTTGTACAGCTGGCCGAACTCGTCGGTGCGCTCCTCGCGGATGCGATGCTCGAAACGGCCCTGCGCAATCTCGCGCATCGAGTCGCCCACCAGCTTGATCGGCCGCGCGAACCAGTTCGCGACGAAGTACATCGCCACCGCCACCGCCAGCACCGTGACGATCACCAGCACGATCATCAGCGTCAGGCTCAGCCGCGCCACCTGCGCGAGCGGCTTCTCGGGGATGCCCAGCGCCACCCGGCCGACCGCCTTGCCCTGGAAGGTCATCGGCGCCTCGAACACCAGCACGTTGTCGTTGTCGTCGAGCACGCGCGTCACGCTGACGCCGCCGGCACGCGTGCCCAGCAGCTCGCCGCCGCGCGCCTTGTACGGCTGGCCCACGCTCGCCGCATCGCTCGACGCCCGCACCACACCGGCCCGGTCGACCACGCTGACGCTCGTGAAATCGCGCGTCTTCATGACCTCGCCCACCGACACCTCGACCGCCACCCATTCGTCGGCCAGCGCCGACACCGCGTTCTGCGCCGCGATGAAGCGGCTGAGCGATGCGCCGTAATCGGTCACCTGACCCATCATCGCGGCCGTCTGCTGCCGGTTGACGACCGTGCCGGTCACCGCCATCACCGCGAACACGATGGCGCCCATCATCAGCGCCCACTTCAGGCGCAGCGGCAGGATGCGGGGTTTTTCCTTCTCGCGCGCTTCATCCTCGATGTTGCGCATCGCCTTGCTGATCTCGGTGGCCAGCTCCTGGCCGGTCTGGAAGCGGCGCTCCGGCTGCTTGGCCAGGCAGCGCTCGACGATGCGGCGCACGCCCAGCGGCAAATCGGTGCGCAGCTTCTCGATCGGCGTCGGCTCCTCGGTGGCGATCTTCATCGCGAGCGCCACGATGCTGTCGCCCTGGAACGGCGCGGCGCCGCTCAGCATCTGGTACAGGATGATGCCGACCGAGAACAGGTCGGAACGGCCGTCGACCTTCGAGCCCTTGGTCTGCTCGGGCGACATGTACTGCGGCGTGCCGAGCACGTCGCCGACACGCGTCTGGTGCGTCGACGACGCCCCCGTGGTCACGTGCGCGATGCCGAAATCGGTCACCTTCACGGTGCTGGTGCCCTTCAGCACCATGATGTTCGACGGCTTGATGTCGCGGTGCACGATGCCCTTGCCGTGCGCGTAGTCGAGCGCCTTGGCCAGCTGCAGCACGATCACCAGCGTGTCGCGGATCGGCATCGGGCCGAGGCGCGACATCAGCTCGTTCATCGGCTCGCCCTCGATCAGCTCCATCGCCATGTACGGCCGGCCCTCGATCTCGCCCACGTCGTGCACGGTGACGATGTTCGGATGCGACAGCATGCCGGCGGCGCGCGCCTCGCGCAGGAAGCGGGCGCGGTACTCCTCTTCCTCGCAATAGGCGGCGTGCAGGAACTTGATCGCGATGGTGCGGTCGATGCCGGGGTCGTGCGCGCGGTAGACGCTCGCCATGCCGCCGCGGCCGATGCGCTCTGTGATCTGGTAGCGGCCGACCTGGCGCGGCGCCGCCGGACTGGCGGCCGGCGCGCTGCGGCGCGCAGACTCACTTCCCGGCGCAGCGGCCGGCAGCGTGTCGGCCGACGCAACGGCCGCAGCCGCGTTCAGCGGGCTCGTCTTGAGGCTGGCGCTGGAATGGGTGATGACGCGGGTGGTCTCGTCATCTTCGAACGGGCGGTCGGGATAGTCGTCTTCTGGCATGGCACGGCACAGTGCCTGGGGGGACGCAAAGTCTCAATGAACGAAAGTCATCTGGCAATCCTTTTCAGCAATCGTTTCCCAGCCCTTCCACGACAGCCGCATGACTTTCGTTGATTGCCAATCCCGGGCGCCCGGCGGATAAACCGGCTTCAGGCGCGCCGGCTCCGCTCGGCGGGCGTGCCTGCCTCGCTGTCGGAGCCCTCATGATCCTGGTGATACGCGCCCATACCCTGAAGAACGAGACCCTGTCTCAGTCGATCACGGGCCACTTCGATGAACGCGGTGGCACGATCGGCCGTTCCGACACGAACACGCTCGCCCTGCCCGACCCGGAACGCCACATCTCGCGCCTGCAGGCCGAGGTCTGGTTCAGCAACGGCTCGTTCTCGATCCGCAACGTCGGCAGCGCCAACGCGATCGTCATCAACGGCCGGCCGATCAACGCCGGCGAAGGCACCACCCTCGGCCATGCCGACGAGCTGGTGATCGGCGGCTACGTGATGCGCGCGACGCTGGCCACGCCCGAATCCGCGCCGCGCACCGACGAACGGGCGCCGATCGATTCGCGCACGGTGATCAAGGCCTCGGCGGTCGAGTCGCGCAC
>NZ_JBFUGW010000495.1:0-2586 GCF_056402735.1 Rhizobacter sp. P3_C12 | reverse complement strand
GTACGAAGAAGCGCTCACCGGCGAAGCGCCCGGCGCCGGGCCGATGACGCTGTCGTGGCGGGATGTCGCCGATGCGCAGGAGAACCCGGAGGATGGCAGCGGCTGGGCCTACAACGTCGTGATCCACGAGTTCGCGCACGTGATCGACATGCGCGACGGCCGCTCCGACGGCATCCCGCCGCTGCCCGACAAGGAGGCCCACCTGCGCTGGCGCGAGGTGATGCCGGCGAGCTACGAGCGCTTCTGCGGCGAGGTCGACGGCGACGAGGACATCTTCATGGACCCGTACGCCGCCGAAGGCCCCGACGAGTTCTTCGCGGTGGCCTGCGAGACCTTCTTCGTCGCGCCGCTCGACCTGCAGGCCTGGGATGCGGCGCTGTATGCGCTGCTGCGCGACTTCTTCGGGCAGGACCCGGCAGCGCGCTTCCCGCTCGCGGAGCCGTCGACAGCCTGAAGGCAGCCCCAAGAAAGACGGGGCCCGCAGGCCCCGTTTCGTCGATCGCAGAGAGAGAAGATCAGGCCGTCGCCGGCTCGGCCTTCGGCTTGTCGATCTTCTTCGCCGGCTGGATGTCGAGCACCGTCTTGCCGTCGGCGTCCACGTCCACCGTCAGGCGGCCGCCRTCGACCAGSCTGCCRAACAGCAGCTCGTCGGCCAGCGCRCGSCGGATCGTGTCCTGGATCAGGCGCTGCATCGGCCGCGCCCCCATCAGCGGGTCGAAGCCCTTCTTCGCCAGCAGCTTGCGCAGGCCGTCGGTGAACGTGACCTCGACCTTCTTCTCCGACAGCTGGCCCTCGAGCTGCAGCAGGAACTTGTCGACCACCCGCAGGATGATCTCTTCGTTCAGCGCCCGGAAGCTGACGGTCGCGTCGAGCCGGTTGCGGAACTCCGGCGTGAACAGCCGCTTGATGTCGGCCATCTCGTCGCCCTGCTCGCGGGAGTTCGTGAAGCCGATCGTCGACTTGTTCATCGTCTCCGCGCCCGCGTTCGTCGTCATGATGATGATGACGTTGCGGAAGTCGGCCTTGCGCCCGTTGTTGTCGGTCAGCGTGCCGTGGTCCATCACCTGCAGCAGCACGTTGAAGACGTCCGGGTGCGCCTTCTCGATCTCGTCGAGCAGCAGCACCGCATGCGGCTTCTTCGTGATCGCCTCCGTCAGCAGGCCGCCCTGGTCGAAGCCGACGTAGCCCGGAGGCGCGCCGATCAGGCGGCTCACCGCATGGCGCTCCATGTACTCGCTCATGTCGAAGCGGATCAGCTCGATGCCCAGGATGAACGCGAGCTGCTTCGCGACCTCGGTCTTGCCGACGCCGGTCGGGCCGCTGAACAGGAACGAACCGATCGGTTTGTCGGGCTTGCCGAGACCGGAGCGCGCCATCTTGATCGCGGCCGCGATCGCCTCGACCGCCGGCTCCTGGCCGAACACCACGCTGTTCAGGTCGCGGTCCAGCGTCTTCAGCTTGGAGCGGTCGTCGTTCGACACGCTGGTCGGCGGGATGCGCGCGATCTTCGCGACGATCTCCTCGACCTCGTTGCGCGTGATGGTCTTCTTCTGCTTGCTCTTCGGCAGGATGCGCTGCGCTGCACCGGCCTCGTCGATCACGTCGATCGCCTTGTCGGGCAGGTGGCGGTCGTTGATGAACTTGGCCGACAGCTCGGCCGCGGCCTGCAGTGCGCCCAGCGCGTACTTCACGCTGTGGTGCTCCTCGAAGCGCGACTTCAGGCCCTTCAGGATCTCGACCGTCTGCTCGACCGACGGCTCGACCACGTCGACCTTCTGGAAGCGCCGCGACAGCGCCGCATCCTTCTCGAAGATGCCGCGGTATTCAGTGAAGGTGGTCGCACCAATGCACTTCATTGCACCCGAGCTGAGCGCCGGCTTCAGCAGGTTGCTCGCGTCCAGCGTGCCGCCCGAGGCCGCACCGGCGCCGATCAGCGTGTGGATCTCGTCGATGAACAGCACCGCGTTCGGCTGGTCCTTCAGGTGCTTCAGCACGCTCTTCAGGCGCTGCTCGAAATCGCCGCGGTACTTGGTGCCGGCCAGCAGCGCGCCCATGTCGAGCGAATACACGTTGGCATCGGCCAGGATCTCCGGCACGTCGCCCTGCGTGATGCGCCAGGCCAGGCCCTCGGCGATCGCCGTCTTGCCGACGCCGGCTTCACCGACCAGCAGCGGGTTGTTCTTGCGGCGGCGGCACAGGATCTGGATCACGCGCTCGACCTCGAGCTCGCGACCGATCAGCGGATCGATCTTGCCTTCGCGTGCCAGCTGGTTCAGGTTCTGCGTGAACTGGTCGAGCGGCGATCCCTTGCCTTCGCCCTCGTCCTTCTCGCCTTCGGCGCTCGGGCCGCCCTCGCTCGGCTTGGCCGGCTCCGGCGGATCGGTCTTCTTGATGCCATGGGCGATGAAGTTGACGACGTCCAGCCGCGTCACGCCCTGCTGGTGCAGGTAGTAGACGGCGTGCGAGTCCTTCTCGCCGAAGATCGCGACCAGCACGTTCGCGCCGGTCACTTCCTTCTTGCCGCTGCCGGTGGACTGCACGTGCATGATCGCGCGCTGGATCACGCGCTGGAAACCCAGCGTCGGC
>NZ_JBFUGW010000494.1:0-2593 GCF_056402735.1 Rhizobacter sp. P3_C12 | reverse complement strand
GACCTACACCGACTGGACCTTCGGCGAGTTGCCGGAGCTGATGGAGGTGAAGCGCGGCAGCCAGGTGCTGGTGGGGTTCCCGGCGCTGATCGACCGTGGCAGCCATGTGCAGATCGAGGTGTTCGACGAGCCGGACGTGGCGGCGCACAAGCACCGGGCCGGCCTGCGGCGGCTGGTGGCGCTGCAGATCCGTGACGCGCTGAAGTACCTCGAGAAGAACATCCCCGACCTGCAGAAGATGGCGGTGCTGTACATGCCGCTGGGCACGGCCGAGGAACTGCGCGAGCAGATCATCGACCTGGCGCTCGACCGTGCGTTCCTTGCCGACCCGTTGCCGGCCGATGCGCAGGCCTTCCGGCGGCGCATCGACGAAGGGCGAGGGCGCCTGACGCTGATCGCCAACGAGATCGCCCGCAGCGTGATCGTGGTGCTGACCGAATTCGCCGCGRCACAGCGCAAGCTGAAGGATGCGCGGGCGCCGAAGGAGGTGGCCGACGACGTGCAGGCGCAGCTGGCCCGGCTGGTGCCGAAGCGCTTCGTGGGGGCGACGCCGTGGGCCCAGCTGGCGCACCTGCCGCGCTACCTGAAGGGCGTGGTGATGCGGCTGGACAAGCTGCGTGCCGACCCGGCGCGGGATGCCCAGCGCCTGGCCGAACTGCGCCCGCTGGAGCAGCGCTGGCTGCGGCTGCTGGCCGATCGCAAGGGCGTGCACGACGGGCGGTTGGAGGAGTTCCGCTGGCTGCTGGAGGAGTTGCGGGTCAGCCTGTTTGCGCAGGAATTGCGGACGCCGCAGCCGGTGAGCGTGAAGCGGCTGGAGAAGGCGCTGGGGGCGTTGACGGTGTGATCTGCAGAATTCCTGCACATTCCCCTTGCATGCTCGCTCCCCCATTCACTCCTGCAGGGAGAGCCTCCATGCCATTTTTGTCTCCCCAGTCCTCGCCCCACTCCAAAGATCACCGCAGCCTGCGGCGCCCGATTCCGCGACTGACCACCGGCCTGCTCGTCGTCGTCCTGGCGGCCGTCTGTTCAGCCTGCGCAACGATCATGGGTCAGCCAACCCAGACACTGCCGATTTCCAGCGCACCCAGCGAAGCCAGCATCACCGTCGTTGACGAGGCCGGCGTCGAAGTGTTCAAGGGCGCCACGCCCACCTCGGTCACGCTGCTGAAGAGCACCGGCAAGTACTGGGGCAAGAAGAACTTCACCGTCACCATCACCAAGCCGGGCTTCCAGACGCAGGTCATCCCGGTCACCGCGTCGGCCAACGGCTGGTACATCGCCGGCAACCTGGTGTTCGGCGGCCTGATCGGCTGGTTCATCGTCGACCCGCTGAGCGGCAACATGTACACGCTGTCGCCGGAAGCCGTGGCGGGCACCCTGGCCACGGCCAAGTCCGCGCACAACAACACGGCCAAGGACGGCAGCATCGCCATCATGCTGATCGAGGACGTGCCGGCGGCACTGCGCTCGCAGATGGTGTCGGTGCGTTGATGCCACAGTGCGCTTTGTTCCAGCGCACTCCACGGCCGGCAACCGGCCGGTGCTGGTTACAATGCGGCCGTTCGGGGTGTAGCGCAGCCTGGTAGCGCAACTGGTTTGGGACCAGTGGGTCGGATGTTCGAATCATCTCACCCCGACCATCAACTCTTTCCCATCTGCAGGCCTTCAGCCTGTCCCCTCGCTGCCCGTAGCTCAACTGGATAGAGCAGCTGCCTTCTAAGCAGCAGGTCGGGGGTTCGAGTCCCTCCGGGCAGGCCAGTATTGGCGCGGGTTTGCGGTCGGTTCCGCAGTTCAAATTTCTAACGCCGGCACATTCTTCTAACGCGTAGCCCGGTCTTGCGCGCGACTTTGTGCCGCAAGTAGTCCGCCGTCTGCGCTTCGGTCGAGTGCTGGCCCATCTTCCGGGCCTCGCCAATCCCCTGCCGCGCGTCCTTGTCGGTCAGGGCCTGGCCGCGTCACGTCACCCCGTATTCACATGCACCCGCAGGTGCAGCCGCCGGTACGCCTGCGGCGTCATGCCGGTCGATCGCTTGAACAGCCGCCGGAAATAGCCGGCGTCGTCGAAGCCGCAGCGCGCGGCGATGGCATCGATCGAGGTCTTGCCTTCGGCCAGCAGGGCCGTCGCCTGGCGCAGCCGCCGCAGGTGGATGGCCTCGGTCAGCGTGCAGCGGTAGATGGTGCGGAACACCCGCCCCAGGTAGTCGGCGTTGCAGCCCAGCGCCGCGGCAATCGTCGAGGTGCTCATCGGTCCGTGGAAGCCGGTGCAGATCAGCGCCTCGGCCCGCGCCGCCAGCACGGCCGCCGAGCTGTCCTGCACGCTGCCGATGGTCCCGACGGCGCGCGAGTTCGTCACCTCCCACAGCATCAGCATCAGCATCAGGCTCATCGGAACCTGGCGCTCGCCCAGCAGCTCCTGCTCGTTCAGGAAGCGCCGGAACAGGCTGGTCATCTGCTCGGGGCGCGCCACCATCGCGTGCTGCGGCACGTCGAGCATCTGCGCGGCCTGCCGCGCCGGCTTGGCGGGCAGTACGAAGTGCGCCCAGAAGAACTGCAGGTCGGGCGGGTAGGGCAGGGTACCGCCGTGCTCCTTGCC
>NZ_JBFUGW010000493.1:0-2640 GCF_056402735.1 Rhizobacter sp. P3_C12 | reverse complement strand
GCGAAGCCGACCGCGGCCGAGGCGGTGCGCCAGCTGCAGGCGCGCGGCGTGCGCTGCCTGCTGCTGACCGGCGACGGCGCCGGTGCGGCGGGCAAGCTGGCGCGCGAACTCGGCATCACCGAGGTCCATGCCGCGCTGCTGCCGCAGGACAAGGCCGCGCTCGTCGAGACGCTGCGCCACGGCGGCGCGCGCGTCGCGATGGTCGGCGACGGCATCAACGATGCACCGGCGCTGGCGGCCGCCGATGTCGGCATCGCGATGGGCAGCGGCACCGATGTCGCGATGCAGGCGGCGGGCATCACGCTGATGCGCGGCGATCCGCGGCTGGTGGCCGATGCGCTCGAGATCGCGCGCCTCACGCAGCGCAAGATCCGCCAGAACCTGTTCTGGGCCTTCGTCTACAACGTGGTCGGCATCCCGCTGGCCGCCTTCGGGTTGCTGAACCCGGTGATCGCCGGCGCGGCGATGGCCTTCAGCAGCGTCAGCGTGGTCGGCAATGCGCTGCTGCTGCGGCGCTGGAAGGGAGCGGCTCGATGAACATCGGCGAAGCGGCGCAACGCTCGGGCGTGTCGGCGAAGATGGTGCGGCACTACGAATCGCTGGGGCTCCTGCCGCCGGTCGGTCGCACCGATGCCGGCTACCGCCAGTACGGCGACAAGGAGGTGCACACGCTGCGCTTCATCCGGCGCGCCCGCGACCTCGGCTTCGGCATGGCCGAGATCGGCGAGCTGCTGAAGCTGTGGCAGAACCGGCGGCGCGCTAGCGCCGACGTGAAGCGCATCGCGCTCACCCACATCGCCGACCTCGATCGCCGCATCGCCGAGATGGAGGCGATGAAGCGCACGCTGTCGAGCCTGGCGAGCTGCTGCCATGGCGACCAGCGGCCCGATTGCCCGATCCTCGACGAGCTGGCCGAATGAGCGGACGCCGGGATGCCAGGGTCTGGTTGTTTGACCTGGACAACACGCTGCACGACGCCTCCCATGCCGCGTTCGGCCCGACCAACCAGGCGATGACCGACTACATCGTCGCGCACCTGGGGCTGTCGACGGCCGATGCGTCGGCGCTGCGCCAGCGCTACTGGGACCGCTACGGCGCGACGCTGCTCGGCCTGGTGCGCCACCACGGCGTCGACGCGCGCCACTTCCTCGAGGAGACGCACCGCCTGCCCGGCCTCGAGGACCGCCTGCGCACCCATGCGCACGACCGCGCCGCGCTGCGCCGCCTGCGCGGCCGCAAGATCCTGCTGACGAACGCCCCGCGGTCGTACGCGCTGCGCGTGCTGCGGGCGCTCGGTCTCACCGACGTATTCGACGGCGTGATCAGCATCGACGAGATGACGATGTTCGGCGACCTGCGCCCGAAACCCGACGCCCGCATGCTGCGCCAGGTCGCGGTGCGGCTGAAGGTGGCGCCGCGGCGCTGCGTGCTGGTCGAGGACACGCTGGCGCACCAGAAGGCGGCGCACCGCATCGGCATGCGCACGGCGTGGATGCAGCGCTACCTGAAGACGGCCAAAGTTGCGAACAACAGCACAGAAGTTGGCGTTCACCCTTGCCGTAAGCCCCCCTATGTGTATGCAAGAATTCGATCGCTGAACAAGCTCCATACCCTGTAGTGACAACTTCGACTGCCGCGATGACCGACACCCCTGCCATCCCCGAAGACACCAGTCCCGAGGTGGCAGCCGACGCGGTGGCCGAGCCGACGGGCCGCAAGCGCCCGAAGCCGGGCGAGCGCCGCGTGCAGATCCTGCAGACGCTGGCCCACATGCTGGAGCAGCCGGGCGCCGACCGCATCACGACGGCGGCGCTGGCCGGCAAGCTCGATGTCTCCGAAGCGGCGCTGTACCGCCATTTCGCGAGCAAGGCGCAGATGTTCGAGGGCCTGATCGAGTTCATCGAGCAGAGCGTGTTCACGCTGGTCAACCAGATCACCGAGCGCGAGACGAGCGGTGTCGTGCAGGCGCAGAAGATCCTCACCGTGCTGTTGCAGTTCGGCGAGAAGAACCCCGGCATGACGCGCGTGATGGTGGGCGATGCACTGGTGTTCGAGAACGAGCGCCTGGTCGCCCGCATGAACCAGTTCTTCGACCGCATCGAATCGCAGCTGCGCCAGAGCCTGCGCAGCGCCGCCGAAGCGGCCGGCTCGTCGACGCCGACGGTCGATGCGAATGCGCAGTCCTCGGTGCTGACCGGTTTCGCGGTCGGCCGCCTGCAGCGCTATGCGCGCTCGGGCTTCAAGCGCGTGCCGACCGAGCACCTGGACGCCGCGCTGCGCCTGCTGGTCGGCTGACGCCGGCCCCTTCTTTCCACACGGCCATGGTCACGACGGACGTCGGCGGCCAGCGCCTCGCATTGCTGCCGGAGAAAGCCGCCTGGTGGCCGGCGCAACACGCCTTGCTCGTCGCCGATGCCCACCTCGGCAAGGCGGTGTCGTTTCGACGGCTCGGCGTGCCGGTGCCGGAGGCGACGACCACCGAGACGCTGTCGCGGCTGAGCGAGCTGGTCGAGCGGCACGGCGCGCGGCGCATCGTGTTCCTCGGCGATTTCCTGCACTCGGTGCATGCGCACGCGGCCTCGACGCTGGGCGCGCTCGCGCAATGGCGCGAGCAGCACGCAGACCTGCATCTGACGCTGG
>NZ_JBFUGW010000492.1:0-2653 GCF_056402735.1 Rhizobacter sp. P3_C12 | reverse complement strand
CAGCACCTGTACCGCTATGCGCAAGCCATCCTGAAGCATGCCGACGATGCGCACGATGCGGTCACCAGCTGCTCGACCGAGCCGACCGGGCATGTCGGCATCGGCATTCCGCTGTGCATGGTCGCGCCGCTCGGGCTGCCCATCTTCAACGAGGTCCGCACGCGCTATCCGGCGATCCGCCTGCAGATCTACGAGGAGCTGAGCGGCACGGTGCTCGAATGGGTCAAGAGCGGCCGGCTGATGCTGGGCATCGCGTTCGACGACGGCAACCTCGAAGGGCTCGACATGGTGCGCGTGATGGAGGAGCGGTTGTTCCTCGTCGTGAACCCGAAGTCGCGGCTGGCGCGCCGCAAGGTCATCACGCTGCGCGAGCTGCAGGGCATCGAGCTGGTGCTGCCCGGGCTGGAGCAGGGGGTGCGCCACCGGGTCGAGCGCGTGATGATGCGCGAGGGCCTGTCGCCGCCGACGGTCATTGCCGAGATGAACTCGCTGGCGCTGCTGAAGCAGGCGGTCGCGGCCAACATCGCCGCGACGATCCTCTCGTGGCCCAGCATCGAGACCGAGGTGCTGCAGAAGAAGCTCGCGGTGGTCGAGATCACCCGGCCTTCGATCACGCGCACGGTGTCGGTGTGCGCCACCACCGTCGTCAAGCAGACACGGGCCGCCGAATGCGTGCTGGCGGCCGCCACCCTGGCCATCCGGCATGCGGTGCGCAACGCGGCCTGGCGCGGCGTGCGCCTGCTGAGCGCGAGCGCGTGACCCGCATGGCTGCAAGAAATTTCGTACCCGCAGTTCATACCGCAGCGCCGGCCAACAGGCGCCACATCCACCGTCTCAGAGAGGACCACCATGATCGACCTTGCGAACTCCGCCACTGACTTTGTGAACCCTGCCGTCCCCGCATTGACAGGTGCGCCGATGGCCTTGATCGATGCCTTGCGCCACACCTTCGGACTGCGCTTCAAGCTCGGCCGCCTGATGCGCGAGCAGTGCGGCCGCGAGCCGTCGGCGATCGACATGACGATGCCGGACGGCATCGTCTTCGCCCACACGACCGAAGAGGTGGCCGAGGTGGTTCGGCTGTGCGCGATGCACCGCGTCGCGGTGACCGCCTTCGGCGTGTTCTCGTCGCTCGAGCGGCATGTGCTCGGCCATGCGGGCGGCATCTCGATCGACCTGTCCGAGATGGACGAGGTGCTGACGATCAACGCACAGGACCTGACCGCGACGGTGCAGGCCGGCGTCACCCGCTCGCAGCTGAATGCCGACGTGAAGGACACCGGCCTGTTCTTTCCGATCGATCCGGGCTCGAAGGCATCGCTCGGCGGCATGGCGGCAACGCGCGCCGGCGGCACCAGCGCGGTGCGCTACGGCACGATGCGCGAGAACGTGCTGGCGCTCACCGTCGTGACGGCCGAGGGCAAGATCATCCGCACTGCGCGCCGGGCCAAGAAATCGTCGGCCGGCTACGACCTGACGCGCATCTTCGTCGGCAGCGAGGGCACGCTGGGCGTCATCACCGAGGTGACGGTGCGGCTGTACCCGCGGCCCGAGGCGATCGCGACGGCGGTGTGCACCTTCGCCGACGCGCGCAACGCGGTCGACACGGTGATCCAGACCCTCCAGACCGGCGTGCCGCTCGCGCGTGCGGAGTTCATGGATGCGCTGGCGCTGCGCGCCGTCAACCTGCACACCGAAACGTCGTACCAGGAGCGGCCGACGCTGTTCCTCGAGTTCCACGGCACGGCGGCCGGCGTGGTCGAGCAGGCCGAGATCGTGCGCGACATCGCGCGCGAGCACGGCGGTGACGACTACGACTGGGCCGACCAGCCCGAAGACCGTTCGCGGCTATGGAGCGCCCGCCACACCGCCTTCAACGCCTGCGAGCTGCTGCGGCCGGGCTGGCGCACCTTCACCACCGATGCCTGCGTGCCCTTGTCGCGCTTGGCGCAGTGCATCGAGGAGACCATCGAGGACACGCGGCGTTCATCGCTGCTGTGCCCGCTGTTCGGCCATGTGGGCGACGGGCACCTGCTGTGCATCCTCATTGCCGACCCCGACAACCCGCTCGAGATGGCCGAGGCCGAGCGCCTGAACCAGCGGATGATGAGCCGCGCGATGCGCATGGAAGGCACCTGCACCGCCGAGCACGGCATCGGCGCGCACAAGGTGGTGCTACTGACGGAAGAGTTCGATGCCAACGCGGTGCAGCTGATGCGCCAGCTGAAGCGGGCGTGGGATCCGCTGAACATCCTGAATCCGGGCAAGGTGATCGCCATGCAGGAATGACAGGCGGGCAGCGCATGCGGACCGGCAGGTCCGCCCAGCCCATCGACCCGTTGATCCCCTGAGGGAGAAGCCCTTGCATTCATCGCACCATGTTGCCGTGGTGAGGCGCGGCGTTGCCGTGCCTCGGACGGTATTGAACTTCATCGTCGCGTTGCGGCTGCTGGCCTGCGCAACATCTGCGATCGCGCAGTCGCCGGTCCAGCCGCCGGCCGACCCGTTCAACTACTCGCGCACGACGAGCTACACCTACCGTCCCGACGGTCTCGTGGAGACGGAGACGGTCGAGCCCGGCAACCCGCAGCTGTGCGTCGTGACGACGTACAGCTACGACGCGCGGGGCAACCGCACCGGCACGCGCCAAGCC
>NZ_JBFUGW010000491.1:0-2654 GCF_056402735.1 Rhizobacter sp. P3_C12 | reverse complement strand
GGCCGAGCGCGCGCACCAGCCGCTCGCGGCCGGCCACCGCCTGGTGGCGTGCGTGCAGCCACTGCGCCTGCGCATCGGACTGGAAGGCCTGCTCGCGCAACTGCTCCAGCTTGCTGAAGTTGCCGGCGGCGAGCATGCGGCGGGCGAGCTCGCCGGAGGCGTCGGCGGCTTCCTTCACCTGGTCGGCATAGCCGAGCAGTTGTTGCGCGGCGACCGCATCGAAGAAGGCGCGCCGCGCTTCAGCGGCCAGGCCCACCGCATCGGCGGCGGCCTGCAACTGGGCGATGTCGAAGCGCTCGCGCTCGATGCGCGATGCGGTCGGCATCGCCAGCAGCCCCAGCACATCGAAGATCACCGCGCGGTCGATCTCGACGCTGCCGCCGCCGGCCAGCCGGCCGAAGCGCAGCGAGGGGTTGTGCAGGCGGCCGGCGCGCACCAGGTCGGCCTCGGCGATGCCGAGCTCGGCGAAGCTCGCCCGCAGGCCGCGGTGGTTCAGCAGCGCGAGCTCGACTGCGGCGTCGGGGGTCAGCGGCCGCGCCAGCAGCTCGGCGGTGCGCGTGCGCGCCGCGTCGGAGGCTGCAGGGGTGCGCAACGCGGTGGGGGCGATGCCGGTGCGTTCGCGCGTCAGCGACGCGACGCGGTCGAAGCCGCCGTCTTCCGAGAAGGACGCGCAGCCGCCCAGTGCCAGCAGCGACAAGGCGCCGGCCACTTTCGACAGGTTCAGGTTCATGGTTCGAAGTCGATTGAATCGCCGCCACGCACGGGGCGGGCGGCAACAGCCTGCGCGTTGCGCGCGCGGGCACCCTCGGGCCCGAGGCCCCGTCATGGGGGCCCCGGCGGGTCAGCGGCTTCGGGGTGGGCGGTCGGGGCCGCCGGACTGGAAGCTCGGGGCCGGTGCCTGCAGGGACGGGAAGCTCAGCGTGGTGCTGAGCGTCGAGGGCTCGATCGTCGGCGCCGCGCTGGGCATCGGGGTCATCGAGCAGAAGGAGGCGCAGAGGTTGCAGCCGGTGTCGTGGGAGGTGTGCGTGGGAGAGGGCTGCGCCTGCTCGTGATGCGCGTGGTCATGGTGCGCGCCGTCGTCGTGATGCAGGGCGGTCGCGCCATCGTGCGCCGCCGGGTGCTGCATGTGCGACGACGCCGCCGCCAGGGCACCTCCCGCCGGGCACAGCATCGCCCCCGCGACCGCACCCCGGATGGGGATCAGCAGTGCGAGGAAGATCACGAAGAGGGCGCGGACGGTTCGCAAGGTGGGCGGAGGGTTTTCAGGTTCGGCGGAAGTCTATGGGCTGACAGCGTGGCAGTGTCAAGCGCAAATCCTCTTTCTCCGTCGGCTTCTGCCTGCGCACGCCCTTCGGCTTGCATCCATGGCCGCCAGCGGACTGTCTCCGTCGTCGACTGAACTGCCTGTCATGTGAAGCCCGCGGCGCGTCGATTCCAGAAGAGCCGAGAACTGGACCTCATGCACGAGTGGGAGCGAATGCTCAACGAAGTTGAGCGATCAAGGCGAGCGTGCGGGCGAAAGTCGAGCATCCGTTCCACGTGATCAAGAGCCTGTTGCGTCACATGAAGGTCCGCTACAAGGCCATGGTGAAGAACGAGGCGCAGTTGTTCAGCCTGTTCGGGTTGGCCAACATCGTCTTGGCCAAAAGGCGATGGCTGGCCCTCGATGCCCAAGGTGCGTCTTGAACGCGAGAAACAGCCTCGAAAAAGGTCTCGGGGCCACAGCTCTGAGGCCTCTTGCGGCCATCTACTAGTAAGCGACTTCGAGCCGCCCCTGCCAGCTACTCTTCAAAATAGTCCTCGCCCGACAGATAGTAGAAATGCCCCAAAGTTAAAGCGGAGGCCATTTCATAATAATCATGGCCACCTTTGCGAGGTTGAGGATGCCGCATTCCTCCCTCGGCTTCAACTATTACTGGGTCCGGGTGAATTTCATTTCGAATCGGCCTTTTCTGCGTATGGCTTATAACTGCCGGCGCAGGATTTCTGCTCGCATCTCGGGGAGGGTCAACATAGGCACTCGCCCTGCATGGGGCACCGGCAGTGATATTTTCGGTGAGGCCGCCTCCAGTTCGTCAACCAATTCCTTTGCGGCTCGATAATCGTTAATCTGCATTTTGGCAAATGCCAGAGCCAGCCACGCACCAGTATCAAAAGCATGATTTTTTGTCCGGCTCGCGCTATCCAGCATAGTCTCGAGCCATTCGATGGCCTTCATATATTCATCAACATATAAAGCAGCCTGCGACGCCAAAAACAGGGTTTTCACACTTTCGACACCCCAGCTGACAAGGAGGAAATAGTCGTCGAATGCTGCGCGCCCATCACCCTTTAAATAATGAATGGTCGCGCGCATCTCCAAGACATCAGGATTATCGCCCGACTCCAACATTTCAGAGCATCCGGCTATCGCGACGTCGAAATCTTGACGATCACGAGCCCTCTTGATATCGGCCATATTCATTTAATTCGCTTCAGGTGGGATCCTCAAACCCTCCTCGCCCCAGAAAATAATTCCCCACCCGAAGCTTGGCAACTTCATTGCGCAAATCATTTTCATAGGAGTCTCGTTGAATTCATTTTCCACGCTCATTGATCAGTTCGCGACGGGCCATCTGTTTCGACCAAATTCATGGCTTGCGCATAGGCAGAAG
>NZ_JBFUGW010000490.1:0-2661 GCF_056402735.1 Rhizobacter sp. P3_C12 | reverse complement strand
GAGGTGGAACGGCTCGCCGTGCAACATCACCGCCAGCGTCGACCAGAACGCGCTGAAGCCGACCGACAGCAGCCCCTGCGCCAGCGCCGCGCGTCGCAGCGCCCCGTGCTTCAGCCACAGCTTGCCCAGCGAGCCGAGCAGCGCGCGGTAGGCGAGGTGGGTGGTCGGCTTCAGCCGCGGCAGGCCGCGCCACAGCGCCAGGCCCAGCAGCGCGATGGCGGCCGCGGCTGCGATGAACATCGTGCGCCAGCCGAAGTGCTCGGCGACGAAGCCGCTGACCACCCGCGACAGCAGGATGCCGAGCAGCAGCCCCGTCATCACGCTGCCGACCACCTTGCYGCGGTGCGCGTCGGGGGCCAGCGTGGCGGCGGCCGGCACGATGTCCTGCGCCATCGTCGCGGCCAGCCCGATCGCGAGGCTCGCGACCAGCAGCACGCCGACCGACGGCGACGCGCCGGCCAGCAGCAGCGCCACGCACAGCGCAGCCGCCTTCGCGAGGATGATGCGGCGGCGGTCGTAGCGGTCGCCGAGCGGCGCGAGGAGCAGGATGCCGAGCGCGTAGCCCAGCTGCGTCATCGTCGGCACGAAGCCGATCGCCTGACTGCTTGTCGCCTGGCCTGCGCCGATCTCGGCGCCGAGCACGCCCAGCATCGGCTGGCTGTAGTACAGCGACGCCACGCCGAGCCCGGTGCCGGTGGCCAGCAGCAGCACCATCGGCAGCGGAACGTTGCCGGTCGGCGTCAGGGCGACCGGTGTGGCATGCGTGGATTGAATGGTGGACATCTCGCGTAAACCCTGAGTTCTGGAACGAAGGGCTGCAGTGTCTCCAGAGCGGGCGTGTCTGGGTAGCCCGCCGGCTTGCAGAATTGCTATACGCTGGGCGCATGAGCAATGCCACCTCCCATGCCACGGCGCCGGCCGACCGCATCGAGCTGATGGAAACCTTCGTGCGCATCGTCGAGGCCGGCAGCCTGTCGGCGGCGGCGCTGCAGATGGGCGCGACCCAGCCGACCATGAGCCGGCGGCTGCAGGCGCTGGAGCGCTCGCTCGGGCTGCGGCTGCTGCAGCGTTCGACCCACGCGATGACGCTGACCGCCGACGGCGAGCGCTGCTACGAAGGCGCGAAGGAGCTGATCGCGAGCTGGAAGGCGTTCGAGTCCGAGCTGCGCGGTGCCGACGACGAACCCGAGGGCCTGCTGCGCGTGATCGCGCCGCATGCCTTCGGCCAGCAGCTGCTGGTCGGGCCGCTGTCCGACTACATGCGCGCCCACCCGCGGGTGACGGTCGAGTGGCTGCTGCACGACAGCACGCAGGATCGCACGCAGGACAGCACGCCGGATTTCGTCGGCGAGGGCATCGACTGCGCGATCCAGGTCGGCGAGGTGACCGATCCGTCGGTGGTCGCGATCAAGCTGTCGGAGGTGCCGCGCATCGTGGTGGCTGCACCCTCGCTGATGGCCGGGCGCGCGATGCCGGTGCATGCGCGCGAGCTGGCCGGGCTGCCCTGGTTGAGTGCACGCAATTTCTACCGCACCGAGGTGCTGCTGAGCCATGTCGACACCGGCGAGGCGCACCGCGTGAGCTTTCGCCCGCGCCTCACCACCGACAGCTTCTATGCGCTGCGCAGCGCCACGGTGCGCGGCATCGGCATCGGGCTGATGTCGACCTGGATGCTCGCCGACGAGATCGCGGCCGGGCGGCTGGTGCAGCTCGCACCGCAGTGGCGCGCGGCGGCGCTGCCGGTGCACCTGATCTACCCGCCGTCGCGCTTCCATCCGGCGCGGCTGCGCCGCTTCGTCGAGGCGATGCGGGCGGCGTTGCCGGCCGCGCTGGCGGAGGTCACGCGGCCGATCTGATGTCTACTTCCGGACACCCCGTCGAAAGGATCCCCATGCTCCTCGTTCGCCTGCTGGCCGTGGCGGCCGCTGCCGCGCTGTGCGCCTGCGCGCCCATCGCCCCGACGCAGGGCACGACGCCCGTCCACGTCAAGCTCATCGGCTTCAACGATTTCCACGGCAACCTGCAGCCGCCGGGCAAGTTCAGCCCGGTCACGCAGAGTTCGTCCAGCGGCGCCGGCCTGGTGCCCGCGGGCGGTGCCGACATGCTGGCCGGTTTCGTCGCGCGGCTGAAGGCGCAGAACCCGCTGAACGCGGTGGTCGGTGCCGGCGACATCGTCGGCGCGTCGCCGCTGGTGTCGGCGCTGTTCCACGACGAGCCGACCGTCGAGGCAATGAACCGCATCGGCCTGGAGTTCAACGCGGTCGGCAACCATGAGTTCGACCACGGCTCGCCCGACCTGCTGCGCCTGCAGCACGGCGGCTGCGCGCTGCTGCCCGGCGGCGCGGCCGACCCCAACAGCTGCCGCGGCGCGCAGGTCGGCACGCCGGTGCCGTTCGAGGGCGCGAAGTTCAGGTGGCTGTCGGCCAATGTCTACGTCACGGCCACCGGCAAGACGCTGCTGCCGGCCTACGGCATCAAGAGCTTCGACGGCGTGCGCGTCGCCTTCATCGGCATGACGCTGCGCGACACGCCGACCATCGTCACGCCCAGCGGCGTGGCCGGCCTGGAGTTCCGCAACGAGGCCGACACCGTCAACGCGCTGGTGCCGCGGCTGCGGGCGCTCGGCGTCGAGGCGATCGTCGTGCTGGTGCACCAGGGCGG
>NZ_JBFUGW010000489.1:0-2670 GCF_056402735.1 Rhizobacter sp. P3_C12 | reverse complement strand
TTCGCCACCATCGGCGGCTTCGGCGACCTGCCGCTGTCGAAGCTGCCGCTGCAGGCGAGCGTGATCAGCGGCGTCGCGATGAAGGATGCCGGCGTGCAGAGCCTGGCCGACATCACGCGCTTCGATGCGAGCCTTGGCGACGCCTACAACTCCGAGGGCTACTGGAGCACGCTGATGGTGCGCGGCTTCGCGACCGACAACCGCTTCAACTTCCGCCGCGACGGCTTGCCGATCAACGCGGAAACCTCGCTGCCGCTGGCCAACAAGGAGCGCATCGAGATCCTCAAGGGCACCAGCGGCATGCAGGCCGGCACCAGTGCGCCGGGCGGGCTGGTCAACCTGGTCGTGAAGCGGCCCGAGGGCACGGTGCGCTCGGCCGCGCTGGAGTGGAAGCAGAGCCGCACCTGGCGCGGCGGCGTCGACATCGGCCAGCGCTTCGGCGAGGGCGACGCTTTCGGCCTGCGGGTCAACGCGCAGTACGACGACCTGGATCCGCAGACGCACGACCTGCGCGGCCACAGCCAGCTGCTGGCGGTGGCCGGCGACTGGCGCGTGACGCCGGACACGCTGCTCGAGGCCGAGTTCGAGACCAGCCACCGCTCGCAGCCCAGCGTGCCGGCGATGAGCCTGCTGGGCAACCGCGTGCCCGATGCCTCGGCCTACGACCCGCGGACCAACCTGAACAACCAGCCGTGGTCGCAGCCGGTGGTGCTCGATGGCGACACCGCATCGCTGCGCTGGCAGCAGCGCCTGTCGGCCGACTGGCGCGCCGTGGCGCACTTCGCGACGCAGCGCCTGGTCAGCGACGACCGCCTCGCCTTCCCCTACGGCTGCAGCGCCGAAGGCAACTACGACCGCTACTGCAGCGACGGCACCTACGACCTCTACGACTACCGCAGCGACGACGAACACCGCCGCAGCGACGCGCTGGACCTGGGCGTGCGCGGCACGCTCGCGACCGGCGGGCTGTCGCACGAGCTGCAGGCCGGCGTGCTGTTCTCGCGCTTCAAGAGCCGCCTGCAGGGCCAGGCGTACAACTACGTCGGCACCGGCAACATCGACGGCACCGCCGTGACGCCTGCGGATCCCGCGCTGACCGGCACCAACACCAACCGCGACGAGCGCAATACCGAGCTATACCTGCGTGACGCGATCACGCTGACGCCGACCTGGAGCGCCTGGCTCGGCCTGCGCCACACGCGGCTGAAGCGCGAGAGCATCGCGACCGACGGCAGCCAGCCGGTCTCGTACACCGATGGCTTCACGACGCCGTGGCTCGCGCTGAGCCATGCGCTGCAGCCGGGCCTGCTGGCGTATGCGAGCTGGGGCCAGGGCATCGAATCGGAAGTGGCACCGAACCGCGCGCGCTACACGAATGCCGGGCAGGCGCTCGCGCCGTTGAAGAGCCGGCAGGTGGAGGCGGGCCTGAAGGGCAATGCGACAGACCTGAGCTGGGGCCTGACGGCGTTCGACATCGTGCGCCCGCGCTTTGCCGACGTCGGCAGCAACTGTGCCGACGACACGAATGGCAACACCTGCGCGCACCAGGAAGACGGCGAGCAGCGCCACCGCGGACTCGAGGCCGAGGGCGCCTGGACGACCGGCGACTGGACGCTGCAAGGTGCTGCGATGTGGCTGCACGCGCGCGTCGAGGATGTCGCGAGCGATGCGACGCTGAACGGCAAGCGCCCGGTCAACGTGCCGGACCGCACGCTGAAGCTGAACCTGAACTGGCGCGTGCCGCTGCTCACCGGCCTGAACCTCTCGGCCGGTGCAGTGCACGAGGGCGAGCGGATGGTGCTGCCGGACAACAGCCTGTCCATCCCGGGTTGGACGCGTTTCGATGCGGCAGCGCGCTACGAGCAGCGGGTGGCCGGCGTCGGCACGCTGACCTGGCGCGTGGGCGTCGACAACCTGAGCGACCGCCGCGCCTGGAAGGAAGCCCCGCTGCAGTTCGGGCACGTGTACCTCTACCCGCTGGCGCCGCGGACGGTGCGCGCTTCGGTTCAGATCGATTTGTGAGCCACTCGCCGAAACCGCTGATTTTTCTGTCTATAATCTGAGGCTCAGTTCCTCGATAGCTCAGTTGGTAGAGCGCCGGACTGTTAATCCGTAGGTCCCTGGTTCGAGCCCAGGTCGAGGAGCCAGTATTGACGGGGCCCGCAGCGATGCGGGCCCTTTGTCGTTTGGCGCCGATATGAGACGTTTATGAGACGGTGTCTCATATCCAGTAGTTGTGCGCCCGTCTTGGCGCGTCGCCGGCCGGATCGCCTGGACATGAGCAACGGTGCGCGAGGATCTTCTTCAGCGGCGTGGCCCGTAGTCGTCCTACGCCAACACGCGACGTTTGTAGACAGCAACGACCAATTCTGGGGGTAGTATCCACTGCGTCACGCTAGCGTAACTGGATCAATACACATGACAACTGGGGCGGATCGCGTTAGGGAACCGCTGATTTATTCGGGCAGATCTCGATGGCCGAACGAGGCGTGGACAGCGAGGATGGTTGCATGAAACAGACGAGCTTTGCGAGCCTGGAGTACGCGGGCAAGAAGCGCCAGACGAGGCGCGAGAAGTTCCTGGGCGAGATGGAGCGCGTGGTGCCGTGGTCGGCGCTGTGCGGCTTGATCGAGCCGCACTATCCGCGCAGCGGCCGCGTCGGTCGCCCAC
>NZ_JBFUGW010000488.1:0-2680 GCF_056402735.1 Rhizobacter sp. P3_C12 | reverse complement strand
GCAATGATTGGGGAAGAAGGCCTGTTCGATGACATCAGGTTCCCGGTCGATCGGCCTGATGGGTACATCGATGGCTATAGCTCCGACCCCACCGCGTACGCCCTGCGCATCCGCGGCGATGGTCTTCATCCCGCACTTCGAGACGGGCACTACATTGCTGTTGAGCCCGCCGCACGATGCGAGCCTGGTGAGTACGTAGTCATCGTGCTCGATGACGGCACCACGATGGTGAAGGAGTTCATGTTCGAGCGCTCCGGCAGCGTGACGGTACTCAGCGTGAATACTGGCAAGCGCTCCACCTTCGATCGCGCCAGCATCAAACACATGCACGCGATCGTTGCCGAGGTATCCGCCAGTCGTTGGCACCGAGCGTGAGGACGCCTACGGGCGAATTCTTTCTCGACGCAGCGCGTCATCTGATGCGCCGTAGACGCGCTCGCCCGCAAGCCGACGGAAAAGCCGGACGCTTGGCCCTCGAATAGTTGATCACACTGAGTGGTTTACTTAGCACAATAAGCTTAGCGCGCTAAGATGGCGTCCGACTCAACCCCGGACCATCAATGCGCCGCTCAAGTCTCCTAACATCCCCACCCGGCATCCGCTCGGCTGCTAAGCCAATTGCCGCATGCGACGTCGTTCACGTACTGCGCAGCTACCGCTGCCACTACCACCCCAACGACCGCAACGGCTTCCCGGCCGCCTGCGACACCGGCGTCCTGCCTATCGTGCAGGTCAAGGCCCGCGACGCTGAGCACGCGCAGCGCATCGCCCACCAACTGACCGGCTGTTCCATCAGCAACGTCGAGCGCATCGACGAGGCGGCGGCATGAGCGCGAGCCACGCGCACTTCCCCCTCGAAGCATGGGCCGACCGCAATCCGCGCGTCCGCTGGCCCCTCGTGTACCTGCTGCTGCTCCTGCTTTGGGGCTTCGGCGGCTGGATCGCGCCCACCGACTTCTGAGCCCGCTCCTGCGAGAACACCCTTCTACGGAACCATCATGAACACCACCACACAGACGAAATCAGCCGCTGCCGATCCCGCAGCCGTGCGCAGTGAAGAGGCCGCCTCCCCCACCTCCGAAGCGTGGCTGAAGTTCCCCGTCCATCCTTCACGGATCCTCAGTCTGCGAGAGACTTTCGAAGCCGGGGCCGCCCTTCCGGATGAAGAACTCAAGGTGTTTCTGGAAGGGTTCAGGGAGCAACTCCTTCACGAGAATCTTCCTTGGATGAGCGCACTGATGGCCGGCGATATCCGCGATATCGGCCACGAAAAGTATCGGATCGGCTGGCGGCATGGCCTCATCTGGGGCACGTCGATCGGCAGTCTGGCTGCCCTTCTCTCCGTGGCAACGGGCATGTACTGGGCAGGAGCATGACCAGTACTGCAACCTGCATTCAGGTGGCACCGGAGCGCGGTTGCGTGCTGTGCCGCTACGGCGCGTACGACGCGAACGGTGAGCGCATTTGCACATGCCCCGACGCCGGCCTGCCGACGCCAATGCCCGTCGCGCTTGTGCGCGACGCCCTCGGCGCCTGCGGCCCAGAGGCTCGCTTCCTCGACTTCGCTGGCATGCGCGCCTGACGCCCTGCACAGCCCTTCCACATTCCAACGCCACCAACTTCATGATCATCATCACGACCGCAACCGGCGCCGAGGTGTCGCTCAAGCATCCACTGCCCGGCACCATCGACCTGCGGACGATCGGGCATCACCTCAGCCTCCTCAATCGCTTCACTGGTGCAACCTGCAGGCCGTACAGCCTGGCCGAGCACTCGCTGCTCATCTGCAGGATCGCCGAGCGCGAACTCGACCTCGATGTGCACGGCCAGTTCGCGGCGCTCATGCTCACCGCGCACAAGGCCTATGTCGGCGACCTGTCCGCCGCCGCTGAAGACGAAATCGGCGCCCCCTGGATCACCCTGGAAAACCGATTCGTCCGTTTGATCCGCAACGGCTTCGCGCTGAACGTTGCTCACGCCGCGCACGCCCAGGGGCTGCTCAAGGCGGCATTGATTGCAGAGGCCACCGCACGCGCGCAGCTCCTTCCGAACCCCGGTACACCGCCTCCTCTTCTCCCCGGCGTCAAGCCGGTGACTTGGGTCAACCTGATGTCGCCCGCGTGCCGCGACACCCCTTGGTCGGGCTGGCGAAACGCGTTCATTGAGCGCGCCGACTCGCTCGATTTCCAACGCCAACAGTTCGCAAGCCGCCTGGTCCACTGAACGCAACCTCGGACGAACCATGGAAACCATCCGCGAGATCGCTCTCGACCAGTTGCACGAGAGCCCCTTCAATCCCCGGCGCACCTTCACCGGCATCGACGACCTGGCGGCGAACATCGTCGCAGAAGGCCGTATCCACCAGCCGATCCTAGTTCGCCCCCGGCCCCACGGCGCCGGCTTCGAGATCGTCTTCGGGCACCGGCGTGTCCGGGCTGCTCGTTTCGTCGACCTCGCGACTGCACCGTGCATGGTGCGCGACATGACCGACGGGCAGTCCCGCAGCGCTCAGGTTGCGGAGAACCTGCAGCGCGTCGACGTGCACCCGCTCGAAGAAGCCGAGGGCTTCATGTCGATGATGCAGAACGACGGCCTGTCCGCAGAGGACCTCATTGCGAAGTTCGGCAAGAGCCGCACCCACATCTACAACCGCTTGAAACTGCTCGATGCGGGCCCGGCG
>NZ_JBFUGW010000487.1:0-2690 GCF_056402735.1 Rhizobacter sp. P3_C12 | reverse complement strand
GCGGTCGACAGCGCGGCGAACTGCGTGGTCGTCAGCGCGTTCAGGTCGTCGGTGCCCAGCGTGGACAGCTGGGTGGTCGTCAGTGCGGCGACCTGGCCGGTGGTGAGGGCGGCGAACTGGTCGCTGGTCAGCGAGCCGAGCTGGTCGGAATTGAGCTGGCGCAGCGCGGCGGTGCTGATCGCACGCAGGTCGCTGGATTCGAGGTTGGGCAGCTGGTCGCTGGTCAGCGCGGTGACCTGGGCGGTCGTCATCGCGGCGAACTGGGCGGTGCTCAGGGCGCGCAGGTCATCGGACTGCAGGCCGGCGATCTGCGTCGGCGTCAGGGCCACGACCTGGGCGGTGGACAGCGCGGCGAACTGCGCGGTGTTCATCGCGTTCAGGTCGTCGGTGACCAGGTTGGCCAGCTGGGCGGTCGTCATCGCCGCCACCTGCGAGGTGGTCAGCTGGCCCATCTGGTCGGAGGTCAGTGCATCGATCTGCGCAGTCGACAGGTTGCGGATCGCGGCCGAGCTCAGCGAGCGCAGGTCCGACGATTCGAGCGTCGGGATCTGGTCGGAGGTCAGCGCCGCGGCCTGCGCGGTGGTCAGCGCGGCGAACTGGTTGGTCGTCAGCGCGTTCAGGTCGGCGGTGCCGAGCTGCGAGATCTGCGTGGTCGTGAGGGCAGCGACCTGGGCGGTGGTCAGTGCCGCGAACTGGTCGGAGTTGAAGGCGCCCAGCTGGTCGGAGTTCAGTGCGCGCAGCGCGGTGGAGCTCAGCGCCCGCAGGTCCTGCGTCTCCATCACGGCGAGTTCGGCGGTGCCGATCGCGGAGATGTTGGTCGACGGGATCGCGGCGACCTGGGTGGTCGTCAGTGCCTGGAACTGCGCCGTGTTGAAGGCGGCCCAGTCCTCGGTCGTCAGCCCGGCAATGGACTTCGTCGACAAGCCGGCGATCTGAGCGGTCGTCAGGAACTGAATGATGCTGGCCATGAAGGGCGTCCTTTGTGTGGAATTCGTTTGCGGGGTCGGCGGCGGTGCGTGCACCCGCTCCAAACCGGACCCAGTCAAACGGGAATATCGGGTACATATGTCCTGGTCTTAAGGTCCAAATGAGGCGCGGATACCGTGCTGTTTGCGCAATCCGTCGGGTTCGCGTCTGATTTGGGCCGGCTGCGGGCTGCTGCTGGTAGATTGCGCGCCATGACCGATTTCACGTTCTTCTGGCATGACTACGAGACCTTCGGCCGCGTGCCGCGCCATGACCGGCCGGCGCAGTTCGCCGGCATCCGCACCGATGCCGAGCTGAACGAGGTGCCGGGCAGCGAGCTGATGGTGTATTGCCGGCCAGCGCCCGATTACCTGCCCGATCCGGAGTCGTGCCTGCTGACCGGCATCCTTCCGCAGACCTGCCTGGAGCGTGGCGTGCCGGAGCACGAGTTCGCCGATGCGATCGAGGCGCAGCTGGCGCAGCCCGGAACGGTGGGCGTGGGCTACAACACGATCCGCTTCGACGACGAGGTGACGCGCCACCTGTTCTGGCGCAACCTGATCGACCCGTACGCGCGCGAGTGGCAGAACCAGTGCGGGCGCTGGGACCTGCTCGACGTGGTGCGGCTGACCTGGGCGTTGCGGCCGGAGGGCATCACCTGGCCGACGCACGAAGACGGCCGGCCGTCGTTCAAGCTGGAGCACCTGACGGCGGCGAATGGGCTGGCGCACGAAGCGGCGCACGATGCGTTGTCGGACGTGCGGGCGACGATTGCGCTGGCGAAGCTGATCAAGTCGCGCCAGCCGCGGCTGTGGGATTTCGCGCTGAAGCTGCGCAGGAAGGACGAGGTGATCCAGGAGATGGGGGTGGGGCGGCCGTTCCTGCACATCTCGGGCATGTACGGCGTGGAGCGCGGCTGCATGGCGCTGGTGTGGCCGCTGGCGCCGCACCCGAGCAACAAGAATGAAGTGATCGTGTGGGACCTGGCGAGCGACCCTGCGGAGTTGTTCACGCTGGACGTCGAGACGATCCGCCAGCGCATGTTCAGCAAGGCCGATGAGTTGCCCGAGGGCATGGCGCGGCTGCCGATCAAGACGATCCACATCAACAAGTCACCGATGGTGATCGGCAACCTGAAGACGCTGAGCGATGCGGTGGCCGCGAAGTGGGGTGTCGACGTGCCGCGCGCGCTGGCGCATGCGGAGCTGGCCGCGAAGCAGGGGCACTTGCTGGCGGGCATGTGGCCGGCGGTGTTCGAGCGGCCGGCACCAGGTGCGAAGCCGGATGTCGACGAGGATTTGTACGGCGGCTTCGTCGGCAATGAAGACCGCAAGGCGCTGCAGCGGCTGCGCGGGTTGTCGCCGCAGCAACTGGCCGACAAGCGACCGGCGTTTGCGGATCCGCGGCTGGCGGAGATCCTGTTCCGTTATCGGGCGCGCAACTACCCGGAGACGCTCAGCGAAGCCGAGCAGGCGCAGTGGCTGGAGCACCGGGTGCACAAACTCCACGACGGGGCAGGGGGCGCATTGACGCTGCAGGCCTTCTTCGATCGGATCGATGTGCTGCAAGAGTCTGAGTCACTGGCCGAGGACGAACGGGCGCAGGACATCCTGGGTGCGCTGGTCGACTACGCCACCGAGATTGCGCCGGAGCGGGACTGATTCTGCGCGGCGCGGGGGGTGAGGGAATGGGCTGGGGGCTCATGCCGAGGCGGTCGGCGCCCC
>NZ_JBFUGW010000486.1:0-2739 GCF_056402735.1 Rhizobacter sp. P3_C12 | reverse complement strand
GGCTGCTTCCAAGCGCGATACTGATGTCTCGGCAAGACCAACGAAGGTCACGCCATCTGCCATGCTTTCATCGACTACCGACCGTATGCCATTTGACCTTGCAGCCTCGTTCATAGAAGCAGCCGAACGCGAACTCGCAAGCTCGTTGCCGTCGTCCTACGCCAATGCGATGCGGACGGCCAACGGCGGCGACCTCGATGTGCTCAACGACGACTGGCGGCTGTATCCGATTGCGGATTCGTCCGACCGAAGACGGTTGAGCCGAACGTCAARCCACGCGATCAAGGAGACATCAGCACTTCAGCAGTGGCCGAAGTTTCCGTCGCGCGCGCTGGCCATCGCCGGGAACGGGTCTGGCGACCAACTTTTGATTCTGCGAAACGGTGACGCTTTTGGGGATGCGATTCATCACTGGTCGCATGAAACTGGAATGTTGACCAAAGTCGCGGATGACTTCGCGGACCTGCCAAGAGCTTAGCCACGGTTGGTCGCGTATGACGATGAAGGAACAGAGGGATGTCGCTCAGAATGATCCATCCTGCGACGATCAACTTCATGCGCATGGCATGCCAAAGGCCCGGTATGTACATGCTCGATCRCGACATACGGCAGTTGGAGACGCAACTGTACGGCTTCGATGCCGCACTTGCGGCAACGGGCGCGCTGGGGATCCACGAAGCCTTCAACGCACACTTCACGGAGCTGGTTCGCACAAGTACTGGAGCGAGCGGGTCACAGGGTTGGGCCGCGGCGCTCATAGACACCTTTGGGCCCGGAGGGCCTTCGTTCAACGCATTCTGTGACCTTCTCTGCGACCTGTTTCCAGTTGCCTTTCAGCCTGCAGATTTCGAGCGCGCTCAATGCCCGACGCGCCTTGCAGGCAACCGCTACCAGGAGGTCCGCCGGTCGGTCGACGAAAACAAGCCTTGAGTGGCCGCCTTCCCGCTCAGAAAATACTTTCGCTTGGTGTCGTCGTTTGGAGTGCGTGCTACGAGGTCGAATGCCTGAAGCCGGCCACAACCGGTCTTCAGCAAGGGGCGGCTCTCGGGTAGGCTAGTCAGCATGGATCAAGCATTCACGCTCAAGAATTCGAGGGTCAGAAGATGGCTCGTTGCCGTACTGTCCATCGGCGTCATCCTGCTTGCGCTGCGACCACCCTGCTTCTGGCTGTCAGGCGTCGGCGCTGCTCTCGTGGTGTTGGCGTCAGTGTCAAACTCTGCGCGCACAGGGCAGTGGATGTCGTGGCAGAACGAAGGCTCACTGAACTGGTTCGAGGGGTGGGCCGCTTCGACAGGAGCGCTCTTGGCGGCTCTGCCGCTTGGTGCCGCGATTCTGAGGGCGTGGGTAACAGCTTGAGATCCCCAGTGAGAGCCTCGGCGGTCGTCTTTTCAGCAAGCTGGCGTCAATCACACGTCCCCCGAGATCCAGATGCAAGCAGGGTTCGTGATTGCGAATGTTGGCGCCCCCCTCGGTGGATTCCTGCTGGTGAGAGTCATACCTTCTGGAAGCTGGAGGTTCGCCCGCATCTGGTCGATGAACCGGATCGGCCCTTTGACATCTGCCATTTCCCCGAAGGCTACTGCTACGTGGCGTCCTCGACGCCGATGACCGGTTTCGATCGGGAGGTCACAGGACTGTGCTTCAGGTCAGGGGCGCCTCGCAATCACGATTGAGGTGATCGAGGAGGACCTGGCGCTTGGCTCGTTGGCGATGGCCACGCTCTTGCTCTACGCTCAGGGTGTTGACCACTGGGGAGCGCGATGACGAAGCCGAGCACCACCGCCCTTGACCGCATGCACCAGACTCTCCAATCCTATGAAGGTTCTGCACGTGAGTACGACAAGCTCGTTGACCCGCATCGACCTCCGCACATCCAGAAGGCACTGCGGCGACTAGTCGAGGTCCTGCCGCCCGGAGGACGGGTGCTGGAGATCGGCTCGGGGCCGGGTCGCGATGCGGATGTCCTCGAATCGCTTGGATTGGCGGTCCGGCGCACCGACGCGACCCAGGCCTTCGTCGATCTGATGGTGGAGCGAGGCAAGCATGCCGAGTTGTTGAACGTCGTGACCGACGAACTCGGAGGGCCCTACCATGGCGTGCTCGCCATGGGTGTGTTGATCCATGTCGATCGGAACCAGACCGACGCCGTCCTGCGCAAGATCCACACCGCACTGAGGCCGGGCGGGGCGTTCCTCGCCGCGATGCGCGAGGGCGAAGGCGAGACGACCGGTGAATACCACACCGTGTGCTGGACGCGCGAGCGCTTCACGGAACGGCTCGCCGCGGCCGGCCTCTCGGTCAGTTGGGACGCGGACAGCGTGGGGCGCGACGGCAACAATTGGGTCACCTACCTCGCGCGCCGCGCGCCATGAACTCCCAGGCCTGCTTGAGGCAGCCGGCTGCATGCGACCGGCAGCTTTGTGGCGACGAGATCAGAGCCTCGGATGTCTCTTCCGGGTCGGCCATTGCCTATCAGCTCAGCAAGCGAACGGCTGCTTCCAAGCGCGATACTGATGTCTCGGCAAGACCAACGAAGGTCACGCCATCTGCCATGCTTTCTTCGACTACCGACCGTATGCCATTTGACCTTGCAGCCTCGTTCATAGAAGCAGCCGAACGCGAACTCGCAAGCTCGTTGCCGTCGTCCTACGCCAATGCGATGCGGACGGCCAACGGCGGCGACCTCGATGTGCTCAACGACGACTGGCGGCTGTATCCGATGATTGCGGATTCGTCCGA
>NZ_JBFUGW010000485.1:0-2739 GCF_056402735.1 Rhizobacter sp. P3_C12 | reverse complement strand
TCGGCATCGCGCTGCTGGTGGGCATCTGGGCGCTGCTGACGATGAAGGGGGGCAGCTTCCCGACACCGGCCGCCACCTTCACCGAAGCGGTCAAGCTGTTTGCCGACCCGTTCTACAGCAAGGGGCCGAACGACCAGGGCATCGGCTGGAACATCCTGTTCTCGCTGCAGCGCGTCGCGATCGGCTTCGGGCTGGCGGCGCTGGTCGGCATCCCGGTGGGCTTCCTGATCGGGCGCTTCAGCTTCCTGAACCACATGGCCTCGCCGCTGATCAGCCTGCTGCGGCCGGTGTCGCCGCTCGCATGGTTGCCGATCGGGCTGCTGGTGTTCAAGGCGGCGAACCCGGCGGCGATCTGGACGATCTTCATCTGTTCGATCTGGCCGATGGTGATCAACACCGCGGTCGGCGTACAGCGCGTGCCGGCCGACTACCTGAACGTGGCGCGCGTGCTGAACCTGTCGGAGTGGAAGGTGATGACGCGCATCCTGTTCCCTGCCGTGCTGCCGTACATGCTGACCGGCGTGCGGCTGAGCGTGGGCACGGCGTGGCTGGTGATCGTCGCGGCCGAGATGCTGACCGGTGGTGTCGGCATCGGCTTCTGGGTGTGGGACGAGTGGAACAACCTGAACGTCACGCACATCCTGATCGCGATCTTCGTGATCGGCATCGTCGGGCTGTTGCTCGAATGGGCGCTGATCGCGGTCGCGAAGCGCTTCACCTACGAGGAGGTCTGAGCATGTCCGGATTCATCGAAGTGCACCAGGCCGAGATGGTGTTCCACACGAAGAAGGGTCGCTTCCACGCGCTGCGCGAGATCGACCTGTCGGTCGCGAAAGGCGAGTTCGTCACGCTGATCGGGCACTCGGGCTGCGRCAAGTCGACGCTGCTGAACCTGATCGCCGGGCTCACGCTGCCCACCGGCGGCTCGCTGATCTGCGACGGCCGAGAGATCGCGGCCCCGGGGCCGGAGCGCGCGGTGGTGTTCCAGAACCACTCGCTGCTGCCGTGGTTGACCTGCTACGAAAACGTGCACCTGGCGGTCGAGCGCGTGTTCGGCGCGAGCGAGTCGAAGGCACAACTGAAGGAGCGGGCGCTGGCGGCGCTCGGGCTCGTCAACATGGGGCATGCCGCAGCGAAACGGCCGCACGAGATCTCGGGCGGCATGAAGCAGCGCGTGGGCATCGCGCGGGCGCTGGCGATGGAGCCGAAGGTGCTGCTGATGGACGAACCCTTTGGTGCGCTCGACGCGCTGACCCGTGCCCATCTTCAGGACGAACTGCTGAAGATCGTCGCTCGCACGCACAGCACGGTGGTGATGGTGACGCACGATGTCGACGAGGCGGTGCTGCTGTCGGACCGGATCGTGATGATGACCAACGGACCGGCGGCGACGATCGGCGAGATCCTGGCGATCGAACTGCCGCGGCCGCGCAACCGTGTCGAGCTGGCGGAGGATGCCAAGTACGTGCACTACCGCAAGGAAGTGCTGGATTTCCTCTACACGCGGCATGGCCACGTCGAGCAGGCCGCCTGAGCGTCAGTGGTAGTCGTCTTCGCGCTGATGCCTGACCGCGAGGACGGTCACCGTCCCGGCGTTCTCGATCTCGTACAGCGCGACGTAGCCCCTGCCTCGAAGTGGAATGATCAGCTCTCGCTGGAACGGGCTGCCGGCTGACGATTTCCGGTACAGGAACGGCGCGTGACCGAGGCGGTGCTCGACCTCGTCGCGAATGGTGTCGATGGCGAGCTGTGCGTGATCGAAGTCTTCGATCGTTTCAGCCTCCTGCAACAGGAAGTCGAAGAGTTCGATGAGATCGTTGCGGGCGGCGTCGGTGTAGCGGACCTTGAAGTTCCCGCTCATCCCAGCACGCGTTTGCGCCGATCGTCCAGCCTGCGCTGGAGTTCATCGTGCACGTCAGCCGCTGCATGGTAGACGCCGGTTCGCCGCGCCTCTTCCGCGGAACGCAACCCGCGGGAGATGAACTCGTCCTGCACGCGTCGGCGCTGGATGGTGTCCCGCACGGCCGTCTCGATCAGGCTGCTCAGTGTTTCGCCCTCTCGAAGGACGCTTTCGGCAGCCTCTCGCAGTTCGGCATCGACGCGCAGCGAAGGGAATGTTGACGGCTTCATGGATTGCGTTGCAATTGCGACGCATCGAGTGTAGTTCGACCGGAGCCCATGTGGCACATCCCTTGCATAAAGAAATGCGGCAAGAGCGATGCGCTTGTCGTCTATCTCCTCAGTAGGGCCCAGCCCTTTCCGGACCGCCTGATTCGCATGGATCAGGCGGTTTTTTTATCAGTGGTTTTCCTTGGCGTGGTTGATCGTGTACTTCGGGATCTCGATCGTCACGTCGGTCTGCGACAGGATCGCCTGGCACGACAGCCGCGATTGCGGCTCCAGCCCCCAGGCCCGGTCCAGCAGGTCTTCCTCGGATTCATCCATCTCGCCGAGCGACGAAAAGCCCTCCCGCACCACGACGTGGCAGGTCGTGCACGCGCAGCTCAGCTCGCAGGCGTGCTCGATCTCGATGCCGTTCTCCAGCAAGGCCTCGCAGACCGAGGTGCCCGGCGTGGCGGTGATCTGCGTGCCGGTGGGGCAGTACTCGGGATGGGGCAGGATCTTGATGACAGGCATGGGCTCAGACTTCCTCGACGCGCCGGCCGGCCAGCGCCTGCCGGATGCCGCGGTTCATGCGCTCGGCCGCGAAGGCTTCGGTGCCCTTGGCCAGCGCTTCGA
>NZ_JBFUGW010000484.1:0-2743 GCF_056402735.1 Rhizobacter sp. P3_C12 | reverse complement strand
CCACATAGCTGCCGTCGCCGACGCGCGCCACCACGTAGCCCTCGGCGCGCAGCCGCTCCAGCGCCCACAGGACGGTGTTGCGCCCGACGCCGAGCGCCAGCGCGTGGTCGCGCGACGGCGGCAGGCGCGCGCCGGGCGCGAAGGTGCCCTGCTCGATCGCGCCGCGCAGCTGCAGGTAGACCTGCTGGCGCAAGGTCGCCGCGGTTGAAACGATCGCTGAATTGGTTCCTCCAGCCATGGTCGATTGGTTCCTCGTGAAGCCCCTGCAGTGTCTACGATGTGGAACCAATCCGGAACCCGACGGGAGCCCCCCATGAGCGACAAGACCAGTAGCCAGATCGACCGCTTCATCGCACTGCACCGCGGCCCGCGCGCCTTCGTGATCGCCAATGCCTTCGATGCCGGCTCGGCGCGCGCGCTGGCCGGCCTCGGCTTCGCGGCGCTCGCCACCTCCAGCGGCGCCGCCGCCGCGGTGGCCGGGCGGCGCGACGGCCAGTTGACGCGCGACGAGGCCATCGCGCACGCGCAGGCCATCGTGCAGGCGGTCGACGTGCCGGTGTCGGCCGACCTGGAGAACGGGTTCGGTGCCACACCGCAGGACGCCGCCGAGACGATCCGCCGAGCCGGCGCGATCGGCCTGGCCGGCGGCTCGATCGAGGATGCGAGCGGCGACGAGGCGAAGCCGCTGTACGACATCGGCCACGCGACCGAGCGCATCGCCGCCGCGGTCGAAGCGGCGCGCGCCGTGCCGGGCGGTTTCGTGCTGACCGCCCGGTCGGAGAACTTCCTGCGCGGCAACCCCGACCTCGACGACACGATCCGCCGGCTGCAGGCCTTCGAGCGCGCCGGTGCCGACGTGCTGTTCGCGCCCGGCCTGCCCGACCTCGACGCGGTGCGCACCGTGTGCAGTGCGCTGACGAAGCCGCTGAACTTCATGGTCGGCATCAAGGGCAAGTCGTTCAGCGTCGCCGAGCTCGAAGCGGCCGGCGTGCGCCGCATCAGCCTCGCGACCTCGCTGTACCGCGCCGCGATGCGCGGGCTGCTGGATGCCGCGACCGAAGTGCGCGAGCAGGGCACCTTCGACTACCTGAACCGCCTGTGAGGACCTGAACGATGACCACGCACGACTACCACGCCGAGGTGCACTGGACGCGCGCCGGCCAGCCCTTCACCGACAACCGCTACAGCCGCCGCCACGACTGGCACTTCGACGGCGGCGCGACCGTGCCGGGTTCGTCGTCGCCGCATTCGGTGCGCGTGCCGCTGTCGGACCCGAGCGCCGTCGATCCCGAGGAAGCCTTCGTCGCGGCCCTCAGCAGCTGCCACATGCTGTGGTTCCTCAGCCTCGCCGCGAAGGCGGGTTGGGTGATTGACGACTACCGCGATGCGGCGGTCGGCATCATGGAACTGAATGCGCAGCGGCAGATGGCGGTCACCGTCGTCACGCTGCGGCCGGCCGTGCGCTACGGCGGCGAGCGCCGGCCCGATGCCGCCGAGCAGGCGCGGCTGCACCACGAGGCGCATGCCAACTGCTTCATCGCGAACTCGGTGAAGTCCGACGTGCGGTGCGAGCCGGTCACGATCGACTGAAGGAGCCTCATGTACGCCCCCCGTCATTTCGAGGAATCCCGCCCGGAGGTGCTGCACGAGCTGGTGCGCACGCACCCGCTCGGGCTGCTGGTCACGCAGGATGCGGGCGGCGAGCTGTCGGCGAACCCGGTGCCCTTCCTGCTGGAGCACGATGCGGCCGGCCACGCGGTGCTGCGCGCCCACGTCGCGCGCGCCAACCCGGTCTGGCAGGCCGCGCGGCGCGATGTCGATGCGCTGGTCGTGTTCCAGGGGCCGCAGGCCTACATCTCGCCGGGCTGGTACGCGACGAAGGCGGAGCACGGCAAGGTGGTGCCGACCTGGAACTACGTGATGGTGCAGGCGCGCGGCAAGCTGCAGGTGCATGAAGACGCGCCGTGGCTGCTGTCGCTGGTGACGCGGCTGACGCAGCGGCACGAGGCCGCGCTGCCGCGGCCCTGGGCGGTGGCCGATGCACCGGCCGACTTCATCGACGGCATGCTGCGCGCGATCGTCGGCATCGAGATCCCGCTGCAGTCGCTGGTGGGCAAGTGGAAGGTCAGCCAGAACCGCTCGACCGCCGATCGCGAGGGCGTCGCAGCGGGGTTGCTCGATCAAGGCGATCCAGGCGGCCCCGGATCGGCCGGTGCGTCGGTCAATATGTCCAGGCTGGTGCAACCCGGCGGCTGAAGACACGGGGGGATACTCGCGTTGCGCCGCCGCCTCGTCTGCCACGCGCACCGCACGATGAAAGCCCTCCTCGCCCTGATCCTGCTGACCGCCGTCTTCAGCGCACGCGCCGCGCCGCCGGTGCCCGACACGATCGCGCAGCGCCTGCAGGCCTGCACCGGCTGCCACGGCAAGGAAGGCCGCGCCGCGCGCGACGGCTACTACCCGCGCATCGCCGGCAAGCCGGCCGACTACCTCTACCACCAGCTGCAGGGCTTTCGCGACGGCCGCCGCCAGTACGCGCTGATGACCGGCCTGCTCGACCCGCTGAGCGACGCCTACCTGCGCGAGATCGCCGCGTACTTCTCGTCGCTCGACCTGCCGTACTCGCCACCGGCGCCCGGGCCCGCGCTGCCGGCCGAGGTGGCACGCCGCGGCGAGGCGCTCACGCGCCACGGCGATGCCGCGCGCAAGCTGCCGGCCTGCACGCAATGCCACGGCGCCACGC
>NZ_JBFUGW010000483.1:0-2757 GCF_056402735.1 Rhizobacter sp. P3_C12 | reverse complement strand
GCAAGATTCAATCGCTAGCCTGAGCACTTCAACAAGGTTGACCGAAATTGGTTCCAAGTGAAATTTGCCAGTCTGAGCTCGCGAGCTGTCCAGCAAATCATCCACGATGCGCGCTAGATGAGACACCTGACGCTGGATAACCTCCTGCAGCCGGGCGTGCTGCGCTTCGTCGGTGCGAACGCGTTTGAGCAGTTCTGTAGCCGAGCGGATAGGCGCCAGTGGGTTTCGCAACTCGTGAGAGACGATGGCGAGGAATTTGACCTGCTGCTGATGAGTCTTCACTGCTCGAGCTTCAGACTCCTGCAAGGCTAACGACGACAGGACCAACTGTTCGTTCGCGTCACGCAAACTGCGCGGATCAGGTGCATGAGAGAACTGTCGCTCCGCAGGTGAGGCTTCTCCTGATTCAGTTGAGGCAGCGAGTTGAACCGCGTCATTTTCCGGAAACGCGTGATGGAAGCTATAGGCACGGCCGCCGCGGCGTTTGACTCGRTACATCGCCTCGTCTGCGGCGTCGATGAGGCGCGCGGAGTCGTCGCCGTCCTGCGGATAGATCGCGATTCCGATGCTCGCGCTCAACTTCATTGCAGGTGCATCCCTGAGATCGGTCGGGGCTTGCAGGGCCTGAAGCATCTTCTCGGCCACCAACGCAGCGTCGGCGGCATCCGAGATTTCCGTAAGCAGCACTACGAACTCGTCTCCGCCGTGCCGACTCACGGCGTCGGAGGCTCGCACGACTCCCTCTAGTCGACGAGCAACGACTTGCAGCACCTGATCGCCTACAGCGTGACCGAGCGTGTCGTTGACTTCCTTGAACTTGTCGATGTCGACAAAGAGGACTGCAAAGCTCGATTCACGCCGATGGGCCATGACGATGGCGTTGTGCAACCTGTCCATCATCAAGGCGCGGTTGGGCGTGTCGGTCAACGCGTCGCGCTGTGTGCTCTGCGTTAGTTCGCTCAGCCTGGCCGTTGTCTCCTGCGCGATCCGTTCGGCGGTCATCACCGCCAACACCAACTTTTCATTGGCCTGCAGCAGCTGGGCCGCCTTCGTGTCGTCGAACTCCCGCTGAACCTGCTCGATGTCGCGTCTAAGGCGAAACAGCTCCTTGCGGAGTTCCTCGACGGCCGATGTTGACTCCGACGAGCCCGCCGATCCAGCAGAGGGCTGGCCGAGATCGCCGCTCATGGTGTCATCGATCCGTCAACGGAGAGCAGGGCCGTCGCCTGGGGTTGAAGCGAGAAGGGAGCGGGCCGGGCGCCTGGTGGGGCGGCCTCCCAAGATGCCTTCATGCTCAGCGAGCATGTCCCCAATCTGGATGCCCTGTGCATCAATGTGAAAGAGGCGCAGCTCGTTCGAATGAGCACTCCCTCGCACCTTGACGACTGCGAGCACGCGCTGCAGCCGGCTGTCTACTTCCACATAGCGCTGCACGATGATCGCGTCGGTTAGGAAGGCGGTTCCGTACGGACTGAAGCGGAGGTCGTCGTAGCGGTCTTCCAGTTCCGAAGTCATCAGGACGGTGGTGCCGGTGCGGGCCAGCGCTCTCACCATGCGCGACAGCGATTCGCGGAAATCTTCCCGGAAGGTTGGAGCCAGCGCCAGCTCGAATCCCGACAGGGAATCGATCACCACCCGGCTGGCTCCTAGTCGCCGGACCTCATTCAGGAGCAAGTGGCTCATTTCGTCGACCGACAGGTTCTCCGCGCCTGTTTCAACAATGCTCACGTGGCCCGCTTCGATCAGCGCCGCGACGGCAGGTGAATGTGACAGCCCCGGTCGCTGCTCGAAGGCGGCGATTACACCTTTCTCGCCGTGGCTTGCGCCTTCGGCCAGGAAAGCAGAAGCGAGAATCGATTTGCCGGAGCCGGAAGGCCCAGCGACCAGTAGCGAATAGCCGCGCGGCAGACCTCCGCCCATCAACTGGTCCAGACCGCGGACACCCATTCTCAGCCGGTCGTTAACGGCCCGGGGCAGATCATGGCCGCGTTGCTCGGCCTGAGCTGGCGCAAACACGTGGAGGCCGTCGTGGTCGATGCGAAACGTATGAAGTCCCGGCAAAGTTGCCTGACCTCGCATCTTCATGATTTCGAGCTTGCGCACCACCGAATTCCTCTGCGTGCTCTGGCGAAACCAGAGCAAGCCGTCGGCGACGGTGAAGACTGGGTTTGGATCCGCGTCGGTGAAGTACTCCCCAATCAGGAACGTCGTGGCCTGCCAGCTCGTCATGAGTATTCCCAGTTGCTGCACAAACTGCTGCAGCCCGAGGTAGCTGCTGCCCGCGCCTTCGCTAGCCAGCATCACAGAGCGGAATGAGTCGACGAAAACCAGTGCCGGGCCGTGCTCTTCCACCGCGGCGACGATCCTCTTCAATACTTTCTCGAGATCACCGGTTGCTGTGTCATCAGCCAGGTTGATGAAGTGGATCGAGCTGTTGACCTTGGCGTCGTCGAAGAATTCGAACTGCTGCATGTAGCGCAGCATCTTCAGTGGTGGCTCGCCGAGGACCGTGAAGTAGAGCGCCGGTCTCTCGGGGGTGGCCAGCGCGAACATCATCTGATGCGCGAGCGTCGTCTTTCCGCTGCCCGGCGCCCCCGCGATGATGTTGAAGGAGAACTCCGGCAGGCCACCGCCGAGCACGATGTCCAGCCCGGGTACGCCGGTGGACAGGCGGTTGATGGTTGCTTTGCCTGTAGTCATGGTGAGGGATCCTGCGCGGGTTCTTCGGTGAAGGGTCTGTCCAGAGACGTGCCGAGC
>NZ_JBFUGW010000482.1:0-2816 GCF_056402735.1 Rhizobacter sp. P3_C12 | reverse complement strand
CCGATCAGCCGTCCGACCTCATCGCGCGGCGACCCGAGCTCGTAGCGCGTGAACAGGCCGCTCGTCATCTCGCCGATGAAGCGGTTGACGTCATCGAGCTGCATCAGCCTCGCGAACAGGTCCCGCATCGCACCCGCTTGCGGGTCAGGCCGCATGATCGCGACCTGGGCCAGCGTGTTCGCGAGGACGGCTTCGGCAACCGGCCGCCGCTCGGTGGTGTAGCTGTCCAGCAGGCTGTCGGCCACCTCGCCACGAACGACCGCGGCGAGCTTCCAGCCGAGGTTCGCGGCATCCACCAGCCCGAGGCCCAGGCCCTGGCCACCGAATGGCGTGTGGATGTGCGCAGCATCGCCGGCCAGCATCACCCTGCCTTGGCGGTAGCTGTCGACCAGCCGCGTGTTGTCGGTCCAGCGGCTGGCGCTGGCCAGCGCCTTCACGCGAACCTCCGCGCCACTGATGCGGCGCAGCACGCCCTCGAGCTCCTCGCGCGTGACCGGCGCCTCCCGGTCCTCGGGCGGACCGTTGAAGTCCAGCATCACCAGCCGGCCGGGCAGGGGCCCGCAGGAGAACACGCCCCCCGTGGTGCGATGCCAGCCGATCGGCCGCAGGCGTTCGGGATGGTCGATCTCGGCAACGGCCTGGTAGAAGGTCGACGAGGGCGGCGTGCCGGGAAAATCGAAGCCAGCCAGCTTGCGGACCCCGCTGCGCCCGCCGTCGCAACCGACGAGCCAGCCGCAGCGGATGCGGCCTGCACCCGTCGACGCTTGCCACGCCACGTCGACACCGTCCGCCTGCTGCGCGAGGCCGGTGAGCTCGCAGCCGCGGCGCACCTCGATGCCCAGCGCGCGGGCACGGTCGCCCAGCATGGCTTCGACGCCCTGCTGGTCCACCACGCGGGCCCGCCGTTCGGGCTCTCTCTGAGCCTCCCTGCGGATCAGCGGCAGGCCGGCGAAATGCCCGCTGAACTTCGAGTTCGGCCCTCGCTTCGCGGCCCCGGCCTGTTCGATGAACGGCGCCATCGCCGCGACGTTGCGCGCTTCCGCGGCGGCGATGGCCGCCGCCATGCCACGGCGCTGCAACGCCTCGATGCCCAACGGCCCGATCCCACCGGCCTTCATTGCCGTGCTCGCTGCACCCAGGCGTTCCAGCACGACCACGTGCACGCCGCCCAGGGCCAACTCGATCGCAGCCAGCAGGCCGACCGGACCGGCCCCCACCACCACGACATCGACGGATTCATCCATGCGTCCCACCCGAATATGTACTCAGTACAGTAAATGTACTTAGTACAATATGACCATGTCAATCCCACCCGATCGACGCTCCCGCAAGCGACTCGCCACGCGGCAGGACATCTCCAACGCCGCCACGCGCCTGTTCCTCGAACGGGGCTTCGATCGCGTGACAGTGGACGAGATCGCCGCTGCCGCCGAGGTTGGCCGGATGACGGTCTTCAATCACTTTCCGCGCAAGGAGGACATGTTCTTCGACCGCGACGAGGAGATCCGCGCGGCCTTGCGCGCGGCCTTGCGGCAACGCGATCCCGGCATCGCGCCGATCGAGGCGCTGCGCCTGCTCGCGCACYGGCTGGTCGAGGCACGCAGCCCCTACCTCGAGTTCTCCGCCGCCAGCCAGGGCTTCATCGAGACGATCGAGGGCAGCGAAACGCTGAAGGCGCGGGCGAGGGCGCTGCGTGACGAGATCGCGCAGGTCGTGCGGATGGCGCTGATCGAATGCACCGGCTGTGAACCCGGCGATCCTGACGCCCACCTGGCGGCCGACCTGCTGCTCGCGACCTGGACCGTGGCCCTCATCCAGGCCCACCGCAGCTTTCGACAGCACGGCGATGCGATGGCAGCGAAAGCCGCCTTCCTCTCGATCGTCGACAAAGGGAGCCTCGGCCTCCAGGCCGCGATGAGCGGCACGCCTTGCGCCTGAGCCGTTCCCGTCACATCGACCCGTGCGCCCGTGCGCGCCAGAACTCGGCATCGAACAACTGCCTCGCGCCGGTCCGCTCGTTGACCATCCAGAACTGCCGCCCGTCGACACTGAGCCCGCCGACCTCGCCGGTGTGGCGCCCCGCCACGACACGGCGCCCGAGCGCATTGGCCGGAAAGCCCGGCTGCCGCGCCAGCTCGATCAACGACACCGCCTCGCGCGCATCGCCGGCCAGCCGCATGCGTTGCACGATCGGCGCGAGCAGCGGGTTGGCGGCATCGGCCGGCGACAGGTAGACCACCACCTTGGCCTGCGCGCGGCTGAGCGCCACGTTCACCAGCCGCTGCGCCTCCTCGGTCTGCAGGAAGGGCTGGGCGCCATCGGCCGGATCGAACAGCACCACCGGGGCCTCGCTGCCCTGCGCGCGGTGCACGGTGCTGACCTTCACCGCCTCGGGCACGCCGCGCGCTCGCAATCGCTGGCGGATCAGCGCGCGCTGCGCGCGAAACGGCGTCAGCACGATCAGCTCGTGCGGCTGCCATGCACCGCTCGCCAGCGCGCCGGCCACCGTCTCGGCGATCGCGTCGGCCGATTCGCGCCGGATCGGCCCGCGCTCCGTGGCCGACCAGGCGCCATCGGTCTTCAGCCGGTGCACGTGCACGTGCGTGTCGGCATCGATCGCACCCAGGGCCCGCCGGCGCGCCGCCAGCCAGCCGGGCGCGGCCTGCGTGTCGGCGGCCACGCGCAGCGCCCCGTCGTAGAAGAGATCGCTGACCAGTTCGCTGATCGGCCCGGCCATGCGCGACTGCTCGTCGAGCAGCACCACCGACGAGCCCTCGCGCGGCATCTCGGCAAAGGCCGAGCGGCCCAGCCAGCGC
>NZ_JBFUGW010000481.1:0-2816 GCF_056402735.1 Rhizobacter sp. P3_C12 | reverse complement strand
GCAGCATCGACCGCGGCGCCAGTGCCATCGTCTCGCGCTCGCAGCGCGTCGGCCTGACCGCCCGCGAACTCGCGCTCGCCCAGCTGCTGTTCGAGAACGCCGGCCAGCTGGTGACCCGGGCCCGCCTCGCGCAGGATGTCTGGGGCACCGATGCCGGCATCACCGGCCGCTCGATCGAACAGCACATCTATCAGTTGCGCCGCAAGCTCAAGCGCTGCGCCGGCGAGGCGCTCGCGCTGCGCGGCGTCTACGGCAGCGGCTACCGCATCGACGCGGCCGCCGTGCCGCGCACCTCCTCCGGACCTTCTTCTGCGCCCACGGCCGCTCCCGGCCTGGCGGCGCAGGCCATGTTCCACGCCTGAACCTTCCACCGCCCACCACCACCATGCGCTCCACCACCCACTCCACCTTCGACGGCCTGCGTCCCGACCGCGTCCCGCTGCCCTGGGGCGACGTGCGAGGGGCCTCGCTGTCCGCGCTGTTGTCGCTGATCACCACCGTGTCCTATGGCGCGGTAGCGGCCGGATCGATCTCGTCGATGGGGCCGGGCGTGGTGTCGGCGATGGTGCTGTCGGGGCTGATCGCCGCCTCGCTCGGCGCCCTCGTCGCGAGCGCGTTCGGCTCGGTGCCGACGCAGATCTTCTCGCCGCGCGCCTCGGTCGCGGTCGTGATCGCGGCGGCCGCGGCGTCGTTCAGTGCCGGCGACGGCGTCAAGCTGCCGCAGGTGCTCGCGCTGCTGTCGCTGTGCCTGTTCCTCGCGATGCTGTTGCAGCTGGCCTTCGCGGCGCTGAAGCTCGGCGGCCTGATCCGGCTGATCCCGACCTCGGTGACGGCGGGCCTCGTGATCGCGCTGGCGCTGCGGCTGATCTGGTCCGAGCTGCCCGACCTGGTGGCCGCGCCGGACCGCCTGCGCCCGTGGGCGCCGCTGTGCACCGCCATCGGCACCTTCGGCGTGTTCGCGTTGCTGCGGGCCCGCTACGGGGCCGGCGGCGCGATGCTCGCGGGGCTCGCGGCCGGCCTGCTGGTTGCGCTGGTGGTCGATCTCGGCGCGCCCGGTGCGCTGCCGCACCTGCCGTCCATCGACCTCGCCGGCGGCCCGCTGCTGCCGGTGTCGCGCCTCCTCGGGCAGTTCCTCGAAGGCTGGCCGCCGGGCCGCTGGATCGACGTGCTGGCCTTCGCCGCGGTGATCGCGCTCGTCAACTCGGTCGAGACGCTGACCTCGGCGATGCAGATCGAAGACCTCGGCACGCAGCGCTTCGACGCCAACCGCGCGCTGCTGGCCGGCGCCCTCGGCTCGCTGGTCTCGCTGCTGGCCGGCGGGCTGCCGGTGGCCGGTGGCACCTCGACCTCGTCGGTGCACATGCAGGCCGGTGCCACCTCGCGCAGCGCCGCGTTCGCCTCGGCGATGCTGGTGGGCCTGGGCACGCTGGTGTTCGCGTCGATCATCGTCAAGGTGCCGCTGGCGGTGGTGGCCGCGCTGATGTTGTGCGTGGCCGGCGAGATCGCCGTGCCGCCGGTGCGCGAGCTGCTGGCGCAATGGCAAGCCGACCGGCGCGGCATGCGCGGCGAACTGGCGGTGGTGCTGATCGTGTGCGTGCTGATGCTGTCGGCCGACATCCTGGTGGCGGTGGCGGCCGGTGTGGTCGCCGCCTCGGTGCTGGCCTTCGTGCAGATGCGCGACAGCCTGGTGCGCCGCGAATACAACGCGACCGATGCGATGGCCCCGACCATCGTCGGCGTGCCGATGGGCCACACGGGTTCGCGCGACGTGCCGGTGATCGAGATCGGCCAGCCGCTGTTCTTCGCGACCGTCGAGGCCGCGGTGCATGCGGTGGAGCGCGTGAACATCAGCTCGCGCCAGGTGGTGCTCGACCTGACGCGCAGCGGCGGCCTGGACCTGACCGCGGCGAAGGCGCTGTCGCGCTGCGCCGCGGTGATGCAGCGCGACGAGCGCCAGCTGCTGGTGGTCGGCGGCGAGCGCATCGCCGAGATGGAGTCGCCGCTGCGCCCGTGCCTGGTGTTCGGCCACATCGGCGATGCGGTGAACTACTGCACCGATGCGCAGGGCCTGCGCGACCTCGAGGTCGAGCGGGTGCGGCGCGAGGCGCAGACCGTGCCGCAGGCGGTGATCGAGCACGCGACACGGCTGCTGGCCGAGCACATCGGGCCGATCGCCGAGGTGCTGGTGCGCCGCGCGGCCTCGGTCGTCACCAACCGCGACCAGTTCTGCAACGCGCTGGCCGGGCAGCTCGACGAGAGTCGCGCGCGAGAGGCCTTCCTGGCCGGCATGAAGCGCGTCAACATCGTGCGGAGCGCATCATGAGCGGCGCCGCGATGCAAGCCGGCACGCGCGAGCGCGACGCCTTCGTCTCGATGCTGGCGCGGCTCGATGCGCAGCTCGAGCGCGACCTGGCCCTGACGAAGGCGCCCCAGGTGACCGAGGCCGCCGAAGGCGAGCGCACGGATTTCGTGCCGACGCTGCAGATGCTGAAGCCCGAAGAGATCGCCGCGCTGGCGGCCCCGCCGCGCCGCGATGCGCCAGCGTCGCGCACCGCGGTGCTGCGGCCGGCGCGCTCGATCGGCCGGCTGCTGCCGTGGCTGGTGGGCGGCGGGCTGGTGGCCGGTGCGGCCTCCTTCGCGATGTCGTTCAGCGGTTCGCGTCCGGTGCTGCCGAAGGGGCCGGAGGTCGCGACCATCGTGCCGGTGGCACCGGTGGTGTCGACCGCCGTCGCGGCATCGGCTCCGGTGGCTGTTGCGGCGGTGGTTGCGGCGGCCCCTGCGCCGGCTCCAGCGGTGGCCCCGGCCCCGGCCGCGAC
>NZ_JBFUGW010000480.1:0-2816 GCF_056402735.1 Rhizobacter sp. P3_C12 | reverse complement strand
GCTCGTGCAGCTGCGCCAGGAGGCCATGCTGCGGCTGGCCGCGCTCACCGAACGCCCGCCGGCCGATGCCGTGCCGCGCCAGTTCATCGACATCCCGTCGAGCACGCGGCATGCGATCGCCGTCGACGCGAGCCGCTCGCGCCTGTACCTGTTCGCGAACGACGCGAAGGGCCTGCGCCTGGTCGCCGACCACTACGTCTCGCTCGGCCGGCTCGGCGTCGACAAGAAGGAGCAAGGCGACCAGCGCACGCCGCTCGGCGCCTACTTCATCACCAGCCGGCTGACGAACCTGCAGGTCGCGGAGTTCTACGGCCCCGGCGCGCTGACGCTGAACTACCCCAACGAGTACGACCGCCGGCGCGGCAAGACCGGCGGCGGCATCTGGCTGCACGGCGTACCGCCGGCCAATTTCGCGCGCGGCCCGCAGACCACCGACGGCTGCCTCGTGCTCGCCAACCCCGACCTGCTGCGCCTGCTGCGCGAGGTGTCGCCACGGCGCACGCCGGTCGTGATCGCCCCGAAGCTCGAATGGGTCGCGCGCGCGCAGGTCGCGCAGGAGCGCGTCGCGGCGCATGCGATGGTCGAGCAGTGGCGCATCGCGCGCTCGCAGGGCGACGCGCGCAAGCTGCTGAGCTTCTACTCGCCGCAGTTCCAGAGCGGAACCGCCGACCTCGCGCAGTGGTCGCAGATGGTCGACAAGGAACTGCAGGCCACGCGCGGGCGCACCGCCGAGCTGAAGGAGATGTCGATCCTGTCGTGGCGCGATGCCGGCGAGGTGCTGATCGTCACCTTCGGCGAGGTGCTGAGCGGCCAGCTGACCGGCCCGCTGAAGCGCCAGTACTGGGGCAAGGAAGGTGGACAATGGAAAATATTCTTCGAAGGAGTGATCTTGTGAGAACCCTCAAGTCATGGCTGCCGCTGGTGGTGGTCGGAGTGATGAGCCTGACCGGCAGCATGGCCGCCTACGCCCAGAAGGTGAAGCTGGCCACGTCGCTCGGCGACATCGTGATCCAGGTCGATGCCGAGAAGGCACCGAAGTCGGCCGCCAACTTCCTGCAGTACGTGAAGGACGGCCACTACAACGGCACGGTGTTCCACCGCGTCATTCCCGACTTCATGGTCCAGGGCGGCGGCATGACGCCCGACCTGAAGGAAAAGCCCGTGCGCGCGCCGATCCCGCTCGAAGCCCGCAACGGCCTCGACAACACGCGCGGCACCGTCGCGATGGCCCGCACGATGGACCCCAACTCGGCCACCTCGCAGTTCTTCATCAACGTGAAGGACAACGCCTTCCTGAACGCCGCGCAATCGCGCGACGGCAACGGCTACGCGGTGTTCGGCAAGGTCGTCTCGGGCATGGACGTCGTCGACAAGATCCGCGCCGTGCAGACCGGCAACAAGGGCCCGTACCAGGACGTGCCGGTCCAACCCGTCATCATCAAGCAAGCCACGCTGGAGAAATAACATGAGCAAACTCGTCGACCTGGTCACCAACCACGGCACCATCCGCATCGAACTCGACGACGCCAAGGCGCCGCTGTCGGTCAAGAACTTCCTCTCGTACGTCGAGAAGGGCCACTACAGCGGCACGGTGTTCCACCGCGTCATCAAGGGCTTCATGATCCAGGGCGGCGGCTTCGAGCCCGGCATGAAGCAGAAGCCCACCGATGCGCAGATCCAGAACGAAGCCGGCAACGGCCTGAAGAACGACCACTACACGCTCGCGATGGCACGCACCAGCGTGCCGCACTCGGCCACCGCGCAGTTCTTCATCAACGCGACCGACAACGACTTCCTGAACTTCAAGTCCGAGACGCCGTCCGGCTGGGGCTATGCGGTGTTCGGCAAGGTCGTGTCGGGCCACGAGATCGTCGACAAGATCGAGCAGGTGAAGACCGGCAACAAGGGCGGCCACAGCGATGTGCCGCTCGAGGACGTCGTGATCACCGAAGCCAAGGTGGTCTGAGCCCACACCCGCATCAACCTCCAGCAGTACCGGGGTTCCATGTCGCGCCAGACCGCCGTCGCACCGCCTCCCTTGCCCAGCCTCTGGGAGTACGCGGCGCCGGCCGACTGGCGCAACGTGGATTTCATCTCCGACCTGCACCTGAGCGCCGACACGCCGCGCACCTTCGACGCCTGGTCGGCCTACCTGCGCACGACCGACGCCGATGCGGTGTTCATCCTCGGCGACCTGTTCGAGGTGTGGGCCGGCGACGACAGCCGCCACGACGAGTTCGAGGCGCAATGCGCGAACGAGCTGGCCGAGGCGGCCTGCCGCCGCACGGTCGGCTTCATGGCGGGCAACCGCGATTTCCTGGTCGGGCTCGACATGCTGCGCGAATGCGGCGTGGTCGCCCTGCCCGATCCGACGGTGCTGCAGGCCTTCGGGCTGCGCGTGCTGTTGACGCATGGCGACGCGCTGTGCCTGGACGACACCAAGTACCAGCAGTTTCGCGCGCTGGTGCGCAGCGAGGCCTGGCAGCAGGATTTCCTCGCGAAACCGCTCGACGAGCGCCGCCGCTTCGCGCGCGCGGTGCGCAACGAGAGCGAGCAGCTCAAGCGCCAGCTCCCGACGCCGATGGACTGGGCCGATGTCGACGGCGCCGCCGCGGTGCGCTGGCTGCATGAGGCGGGCGCGACGACGATGGTGCACGGCCACACGCACCACCCGGGCAGCGAACCGCTGGCGCCGGGCATGCTGCGCCATGTGCTCAGCGATTGGGAGCTCGATCACCCGCCGCTGCGCGCCGAGGTGCTGCGCCTGAGCGCGCGCGGCTTCAGGCGCATCACGCCGCCAGGCGTGGCCCTGATTC
>NZ_JBFUGW010000479.1:0-2820 GCF_056402735.1 Rhizobacter sp. P3_C12 | reverse complement strand
GCGCGGGGCAGAGGTCACTCGAAGCCTTCGTGCAAAATCGTCGATTATTTCAAACTGCGGCCGGTCGTGCGGCCCCGCCATGAACCTCGTCTTCCCCCACACCTTCGTGCCGTGGTTCCGTTCGGTGGCGCCGCACATCCATGCGCACCGCGGCAAGACCTTCGTCGTGGCCATCGCCGGCGAGCTGATCGCCGCCGGCAAGCTGTCGGCCTTCGCGCAGGATCTCGCGATCCTGCACGCGATGGGCATCAAGCTGGTGCTGGTGCACGGCTTCCGGCCGCAGGTCGAGGAGCAGTTGCGCGCCAAGGGCCACACCTCGCGCTTCAGCCACGGCATGCGCGTCACCGACCCGCTCGCGCTCGACTGCGCGCAGGAGGCCGCCGGCCAGCTGCGCTACGAGATCGAGGCCGCCTTCTCGCAAGGCCTGCCGAACACACCGATGGCGCACAGCCAGATCCGCGTCGTCTCCGGCAATTTCATCACCGCACGCCCGGTCGGCATCGTCGACGGCGTCGATTTCCAGCACACCGGGCTGGTGCGCAAGATCGATGCAAGCGGGATCCGCAAGCTGGTCGAGATCGGCGCGCTCGCGATGCTGTCGCCGTTCGGCTTCTCGCCCACCGGCGAGGCCTTCAACCTCAGCATGGAAGACGTGGCCGCCAGCACGGCCAGCGAGCTGCAGGCCGACAAGCTGATCTACGTCACCGAGGTGCGCGGCATCCCGCTCGACCCGCTCGACCCCGACAGCGAGATCGACCAGGAGCTCGGCCTGGCCGACGCCCGCAAGCTGCTCGCCGGCCTGCCCAACCCGATGCAGCCGACCGACACCGCGTTCTACCTGCAGCACGCCGTGAAGGCCTGCGAAGACGGCGTCGAGCGGGTGCACATCGTGCCGTTCTCGGTCGACGGCTCGGTGCTGATGGAATTGTTCACCCACGATGGCGTGGGCACGATGATCGTCGACGAGAAACTCGAAAGCCTGCGCGAAGCCACCTCCGACGACATCGGCGGCATCCTGCAACTGATCGAGCCGTTCGAGAAGGACGGAACCCTGGTCAAACGCGACCGGACCGAAATCGAGCGTGATATCGACCATTACACCGTCATCGAACATGACGGCGTCATCTTCGGATGTGCCGCTTTGTATCCGTATCCCGAGGCGCATACCGCCGAAATGGCCGCGCTGACGGTGTCCCCGAATGTGCAAGGGCAAGGCGATGGCGAGAAAATACTCAAGCGCATCGAACAGCGCGCACGCGGTGCCGGGTTCGACAGCATTTTCGTGCTGACCACCCGCACGATGCATTGGTTCATCAAGCGCGGCTTCAAGCAGGTCGACCCCGACTGGCTGCCCGAGGCCCGCAAGCGCAAATACAACTGGGACCGGCGCTCCCAGGTTCTCGTCAAGAAACTGGCCTGATCCGCTGGTTTCGTTTCACGACATTACAAACAGATCGACTGGAGTTACGTCATGGCTCGAATGGTGCAATGCATTTACCTGAAGAAAGAGGCCGAGGGCCTGGATTTCGCGCCTTATCCCGGTGAACTGGGCAAGCGGATCTACAACGAGGTCAGCAAGGAAGCCTGGGCCGCCTGGATGAAGCACCAGACCATGCTCGTCAACGAGAACCGGCTGAACCTGGCCGACCAGCGGGCCCGCCAGTACCTCGCCCGGCAAATGGAGCGATTCTTCTTCGGCGAAGGCGTCGAACAGCCCGCGGGATACGTGCCCCCGACCCCCTGAAACTGACAGATTCCCTGCCGCGGGGTTTCGCTTGGCATTTCAGGGTTTCCTGAATAGAATTCCCGCGCCGGCACATATAGCCGGGTTCAAACAGGAAACCATCGATGACCACGTTGCAGGATTTGCTCGCCAAGAAGGCTGCCCTCGAGCAGGAAATCGAAGCCACGCAAAAGCGTGAACGCCAGGACGCGATTGCCAAAGTCAAGTCGCTGATGAATGAATACGGCCTGTCGGCTTCCGACCTGACCGGCAAAGGCGGCACCAAGACGGGTGGCAAATCCGGCGCCAGCAAGGGTGGCAAGGTGGCGGCGAAATACCGCAACAATGCCACCGGCGAAACCTGGAGCGGTCGCGGCCTGCAACCCAAATGGCTGAAGGCGGCCGTCGCTGCGGGCAAGAAACTCGAAGACTTCGCCCTCTGATCCGGCGAACGCCGGGTCCGGAAATCCGTATCGATTCCATCGGCTGACCGATACCCGCATCTGCGGGGTATCGGGCCCAGCCCGCCGGAAGCGTCGCGGGCTACATTCAAAGCTTCCTCGCGACGCCCACGTGCCCGTTTTCCGACAGCCCACCCTGCCCGTCATCCTGCTGCCGTCCACGCGCCTGAGCGTCTGGGCCTTGCAGGCCGTGCTGGCGTCGCTGGCATGCCTGGCCCTCGGTCGCTGGGGGCTGTCGATTCCCCTGCTCACTCTGGTCTCGCCGCTGCCCTGGCTGCCCGGCGGCTTGGTGCTGGCCGCGCTGCTGCGCTGGGGCGCCGGCATGGCGCCCGGGTTGTGGCTGGCCGGCTGCATCGTGCTGCTCGGCTCGGACCTGGCGCCCTGGCAGGCCGCCGCCGCGTCGGGCGCCGTGGTCGGCGCCGGCCTGCTGTCGGCGCTGTTGCTGCGCCGCCTCGGCTTCGTCGGCAGCATCGACGGCTGGCGCGATGCCGGCCTGCTGCTGGGCGTCGGCGTGCTGCTGCCCACGCTGGCCGCGGTGGCCATGGCCCTCGTCTGCCTCACCGTCGACGGCACGCTCGACCGCCAGGCCTGGCTGCCCGCGGCACRCACCGTGGCGCGCGATGCGCTGGCCTGCGC
>NZ_JBFUGW010000478.1:0-2831 GCF_056402735.1 Rhizobacter sp. P3_C12 | reverse complement strand
GCCCTGCCTGGCACCGGCCGCTGCGCAGGCCGCCGAGGCCTATGCGATGCAGGCGCAGCGGCAGCCGGATTTCAGGCGCATGCAGGCGCTCGGCCGCACTCTGTTCTTCGACGCGGCCCTGTCGGCTTCGGGCGAACAGAGCTGCGGCAGCTGCCACGACCCGGCCTCGGCCTACGGCCCGCCGAACGACAAGCCGGTGCAGCCGGGCGGGCGCGACGGGCAGGCGCTGGGCTTTCGCGCGACGCCCTCGCTGCGCTACCTGCAGAACGTGCCGCCGTTCACCGAGCACCGCTTCGACGACGACGTCGACGAGAGCGTCGACCAGGGCCCGGCCGGCGGCCACGACTGGGACGGCCGCGCGGCGACGGTGCACGAGCAGTCGGGCCTGGCGCTGCTGTCGCCGAACGAGATGGCCAATGCGAGCCCGGCCGAGGTGGTGGAGCGGCTGCGCCGCGCGCCGTATGCCGGCGAGTTCCGCGCGACCTTCGGCGCCGATGCGCTGGATGCGGTGGAGCCGGCGTTTCAATGGGCGCTGCTGGCGCTGGAGATGTTCCAGCAGGATGCGGCGCAGTTCTACCCCTACAGCAGCAAGTACGACGCGGTGCTGCGCGGCCGCGCGCGCCTGACGCCGCAGGAGGCGCGCGGCCTGGCGCTGTTCAACGACGAGACCAAGGGCAACTGCGCGTCATGCCACCCGAGCGCGATCAGCCCAACGACCGGCGCGTTCCCGGCCTTCACCGACCACGGCCACATCGTGGTCGGCGTGCCGCGCAACCGCGCACTGCCGGCGAATCGCGATGCGGGCTTCCACGACCTCGGGTTGTGCGGGCCGGAGCGGCACGACCTCGCCGACCGGCCCGAGCACTGCGGCGCATTCCGCACGCCGACGCTGCGCAACGTGGCGCTGCGGCAGGCGTTCTTCCACAACGGCGTGCTGCACACGCTGGACGAGGTGATGCAGTTCTACGTGACGCGCGACCTGGAGCCGCAGCGCTGGTATGGCATCGGGGCGGGCGGCCAGGTCGAGCTGTATGACGACCTGCCGGGCGCGCTGAAGGAGAACGTCAACCGCGATCCGCCGTTCGATCGGGTCGCGGGGGACAAGCCGGCGCTCGATGCGCAGGAGATCGCGGATGTGATCGCGTTTCTGAAGACGTTGACGGATGGGTGGCAGGCGGAGTTGTAGCCAGATTGCCTCGTCGCACAGTTTGCTGCCTCGCCACGCTGGCATCCCTTGATCACCATAGTCGCCGATCGGAGAGCACATGAAGCGAGAGCCCGATATCCACTGCCCTCACTGCACCTACCCTCCACAGCCGGAGGATCGCTGGCAGTGCATCCCCAGTTGCGGCACGGTGTGGCACACGTTCTGGACGGGCGGCGTCTGCCCGGGCTGTGGCCATCACTGGCAGAAGACGCAGTGCCCGGCGTGCGGCGAGCTCTCGCCGCACGAAGACTGGTATCACTGTCCAGACGGCATCCCGGGTGGCGAAGAGGAGCGCTCGACCAACCTCACTCCAACGGAGATTTGATCTTGCGGCACCGACTTTCAGCGGCACTCGCACACGCTGTTTGCCTGCTTGTAGAAGTCCTTCGAGGTGGCCGGCCCTGAGTAGACCAGTTCGCCGTTCTTGTTCAACGCAGCACATTTCTGCGTGCAGACTTGCTGCGGGGACGGCTGGTTGCCGGTGAAGCAACTCACCAACACCGACACCCCGACCACTGCAGCGAAGCCGATGGCAATAGCCAGTCCGCGTCGCAGCTCTTTGCTCATTTTCGTCACACGCGACTCCAATCAGTTCACCTGCACGAAGTGCCAAGACGTGCATTGCCGCACCGGCGCTTGACCGGGTACGCTCATGAACGGCCCTTCTGTGTACGGCACCGGAGGCCGGCACATGTTCCCCGCATTCGGGTCAGGCTGCACATAGGGTCCATCGCACACCTTGATCAAGTTCGGCATTGACCACGGATAGTTCACGCCGACATATTCACCCGGAAGGTCTGGCGCCGGATTTGGCATGTTCGTGAATTGATTCATCAGCGACTTGGTCGAGGCCCAGCCCCCGCTCTCCGACATTGTTGGTGGCCCCGTGATCACCGGACCACGCGGATAGTAGATGCCGCGCAGTGCAGGACCACCTCCAAAGCTGGCTTGCAAGCCATTCGGGTCGACGAGGCTCAGCGGATTCCCATCCACATAGGTGTACGTCGAGAAACTTCTTCCAGCCAGCCCGATCGGGTCCGACTGCGGATAGCCGCCTCTCGACGGGTCGTAGCTGCGGAAGTAGTTGTAGAACAGCCCACTCTCCGCATCCGCATACTGCCCCGGGAACCGCAGGTTCTGCGTGAACGCACCCAGCCCGCCAGGATTCGTCTCCGGCGCGGTCGTTCCGAACGGCTCGGCCAGCCAGCGCCAGCGCTTGGCTCCGCTCTGGTCCACCACGATGCGCGGTGCGTTCAGGTGGTCGGCGTGGATGTAGAACACCATCGGCGCAGCGTTCGGATCACTCGCGTTCGCCGGGTCCGGCATGAACATCGCCACCGGGATGTTGTCCAGCCAGACGTATTCGCGCAGCGCCTTGCCGGTCTGGTCGTATTCGCCGAGCAACTGTCCTTCGAGGTCGTACACGAAGATCGCCGTCTCGCCGGTGCTCGTCACCTTGCGGATGCGACGACGCTGCGCGTCGTAGTCGTAGCTGCCGGTCACGCCCGCCTTCGTGATGCTCGCGATCGAGCCGTTCAGGCCGTATGTCGCCGTGTAGCCCGCGCTGTCGCTGGTCGTGTTGCCGGCGTTGTCGTAGCCGAAGCTGCGCGCCGGATTCGTGATG
>NZ_JBFUGW010000477.1:0-2833 GCF_056402735.1 Rhizobacter sp. P3_C12 | reverse complement strand
AGTCGGATGGGAACCGGCTGGCGTTGCGTTTGACCTGCTCATTCAGTCGCTTGGTTGACACACCGTATAGCGCGGCAAGATCGGCATCCACCATGGCTCGCACGTGACGGATCACCACGATGCGGTTCGCTATGGCTGATGCGGGCGGTTTGCTTTCGAGGGGATGACGTTGCATCCGGCCACGTTACGGGGCGCTGTCCAGCGCTGACACCCTGCCATTTGTACTGGCGTGATCGATGGAAGGCTACAGGAGCGTCTTGATCGCCCGCGCCATCTGCGCGCTCTGCTCGTCGCGCCCGTCGCTGACGAACTGCGCGCCGAACTCCTCCAGCCAGGCGCGCTCCGCATCGGTGTTCGCGCTGCCGCTGATCACGATGCGCGGGTTCAGCCGCCGGGCCTGCGTGCACACCTGGATCTTGGCGCCGAGCAGCAGGTCGGCGACCACCAGCAGCCGCGCATCGGCGATGCCGGCGGCCTCGAGCACCTGGCCGCGGGTCGGGTCGCCGAACACCAGCGTCATGCCGGGCACCGCTTCGATGTCCGGGTCGTGGTGCACCGCGGTGATCGCGATGCCGCCCTCGACGCAGCGCGCCGCGATGCGCCGGCCGAGCGCGCCGTAGCCGCACAGCAGCACGGCGGGCGTCGCGTGCCCTGCCTCGGCGGCCGGCACGGCGGTGGGCTCGACGTGCGCCGGATCCGGCTCCGCGACCCGCTTGCCGATCCAGCGGAACAGCAGCGGGTTCACCGCGATCGAGACGATCGCGCCGACCACCAGCGCATCCATCGCCTCGCGCGGCAGCACGCCGATCGACAGCCCCAGGCTCGCGAGGATGAACGAGAACTCGCCGATCTGCGCGAGACCCACCGCCACCGTCGCGCTGGTGCGCGAGGGCTCGCGCAGCACGCCGACGATCGCCACCGCGATCAGCGGCTTCAGCACCAGCACGATCGCGAGCACGCCCAGCACCATCCACGGCTGCTGGATGACGAAGCCCGGGTTGAACAGCATCCCCACCGAGACGAAGAACAGCGCCGAGAACACGTCGCGGAACGGCGCCATGTCGGCGGCCGCCTGCGGGCCGAAGCGCGACTGCCCGACCACCAGCCCGGCGAAGAACGCGCCCAGCGCGACCGACACGTGGAACACCTCGGCCGCCAGCACCGCAACGCCCAGCGCGACGACGAACACCGTCAACGTGAAGAGCTCCGACGATTGCGTGCGCGCCACCTTCTCGAGCACCCGGCCGACCACGCGCGTGCCGACCACGCCGACCAGCAGCGCGAAGACGACGACCTTGCCGAGTGCCATCAGCAGCGCCATGCCCAAGGATTGCGTCGCACCGGCGGCGCCTTCGGCCGGCGGCGCAAGCAGCGGCAGCACCACCAGCGCGCCGACGGTGAACAGGTCCTCGACGATCAGCCAGCCGACCGCGACATGGCCGTCGCGGCTCGCGAGCCGGTTCTGCTCGACCAGCATGCGCATCAGCACCACCGTGCTGGCCACCGCCAGCGCCATGCCGAAGATCGCGCCGGCCGCATGCGACCAGCCGAAGCAGCGCGCCAGCGCCCAGCCGGCCACGCCGGCCACCAGGCTCTGCCCGATCGCCCCCGGCACCGCGAGCTTCCACACCCGCAGCAGTTCCTGCGGGTGGAAGTGCATGCCGACACCGAACATCAGCAGGATCACGCCGATCTCGGCGAGCTGCGATGCGAGGCCCGCATCGGCCACGAAACCCGGTGTGAACGGCCCCACGACGATGCCGGCGAGCATGTAGCCGACCAGTGTCGACAGGCCGATGCGGCGCGTCAGCGCCCCGAAGACAAGTGCAAAGGCGAGGCCGCCGGCCAGCGTGACAAGGAGGGTCAGGTCGTGCATCGGGGCATTATCACGAGCCTCCTACAATTCCCGGATGAATGCCCTTTTGCAGCCCGCCCCACGCCGTCCGATCCGCGAGCTGCCCGACGAGCTGATCAGCCAGATCGCCGCCGGCGAGGTGGTCGAGCGGCCGGCTTCGGTGGTGCGCGAGCTGGTCGACAACGCGCTCGACGCCGGCGGCCGCGAGATCACCGTGAAGCTGGTGGCCGGCGGGGTGCGCAGCATCCTGGTCGAGGACGACGGGCAGGGCATCCCGAGCGACGAGCTGCCGCTCGCGCTGCGCCGGCATGCCACCAGCAAGATCGCGTCGCTGGCCGAGCTGGAGGGCGTCGTCACGATGGGCTTCCGCGGCGAGGCGCTGGCGGCCATCTCGTCGGTGGCTGAACTCGCCATCGCGAGCCGCACCGAGGGCGCGCCGCATGCGCAGCGCATCGATGCGCGCTCCGGCGAGCTGGTGCCGGCGGCCCGCGGCATCGGCACCAGCGTCGAGGTGCGCGAGCTGTTCTTCAGCACGCCGGCGCGCCGCAAGTTCCTGAAGACCGATGCCACCGAGTTCGCGCACTGCCTCGATGCGGTGCGCCGCCATGCGCTGGCCCGGCCCGACGCCGGCTTCGCGGTCTGGCACGAAGGCAAGCTGTCGCAGCAATGGCGCCGCGCGACGCAGGCGCAGCGCGTGCGCGACGTGATGGGCGACGAGTTCGTCGAGCAGAGCTGCGAGGTGATGCTGGAGGCGGGGCCGATGCGCATCACCGGGCGCGCCGGCACGCCGGCCGCGGCGCGTGCCCGCGCCGACCAGCAGTACGTGTACGTCAACGGCCGCTACGTGCGCGACAAGCTGATCGCCCACGGCGTGCGCTCCGCCTACGAAGACGTGCTGCACGGCGGGCGCCAGCCGGCGTATGTGCTGTTCATCGAGATCGCGCCGGACCGCGTCGACGTGAACGTGCACCCCACCAA
>NZ_JBFUGW010000476.1:0-2841 GCF_056402735.1 Rhizobacter sp. P3_C12 | reverse complement strand
TCCCCGCCCTGCATCGATCCACAGCGGTGGCAGGCCCCAGAGGCGCAGCAGTTCGAGTGCGCGCGTACGTTCTTGTCCATGACTCTCAGGATCCACGATCGAAATCCTCGGCGTCGCAGACTCTTCATGGCGGGTGTTCGACAGGATCCGCGCTTCGACGTACCGCCTTCGCTCCTGCGAGGCCTCGCTGAATGCACTCTCGTCGACGAAAAGCGTGAATCCCTGAAGCTGCGCGATCGTGGAACGCAGGCGTTCAGGTTGTCTGGTTCGATTCAATTCCGAGAGTGCACAGACATGCACGCAGAGTTGGCCCAGAACCTCCCACAAGGAAGGTGGCGGCGTCTCGATCCTCGCCTTCAGCGCAAGCAAGGATTCGATGGCTGAAAAGAATTCGCTGCCGGCGTGGGTTTCGTTCATCGCCCACGCGGCCCAGAGCAGCAAGGCCACCGTCGGCGGTCCCGTCTTCGCGAGCCCCGCCGCCACGTCCGCCACCATGCTGCCGTCGCAGCCGGCTTGCAACGTGAAACTGCGGATCTCCAACTCGGCCTCGCCCTCCGAGGCAGGGACGAAAGTGACGAGACCGCTCTCGAGCAGGCTGGTGAAGGTTTTTTCGAGCGAAGAATCGCGCAACCAGCCGGTCCACCCGGACCATGCTCGCCCCCCATTGACGCGCCCCGTCAGCTTGCGCAGATCGAAGTCCCCGCTCTGCGAGAACGTCCGGCGGCGAGCCGACCTGGGAGGACTGTCCGGCTCGATCTGCTGCATGCGCTCGCCGACACCGTCATGGATCGACATCGGATCGAACGAGGGCCAAAGCTGCTCCAGCGACACGATGATGCTGCTGAGGGTGTCGAACGGCTCGCCAACGGGGGCTGCCCGGTCGGACTCCGGACCATCGACAGGGTCAAGGGAGCCAACGTAGCGCAGGTCGTCCTTGAATCGCTCGCGCGACAACATGGCACGCAGGGCCCGGCAGTTCACCAGCAGGGCTTTCCGCGATTCAGGGCTCATTCCCCAGCCTGCCGTTCTCTCCAGGCGGCAGAACTCGAGCAGGTTCTCGATGAAGCCATCGTCGGCTGAGGTTGCACTGGTCACCGCTGCCGCTCGCAGTTGAAACGCGCACTCGCGCTGGCCCCCAGCTTCGAGTGCCCGTGCGATCCCGGCCAACTCGACAGGGTCGCATCCCGGTTCGACATGGATGGCACCGATTGCCCGCCCCTGCCGATCCCAGCTGAATCTGCCAACGAGGAGCTTCTCTTCGACAAGCACACTCAAGCGCTGAACCGCACTCGTCTCATCGATGCTGTCGGCCAGCCTCTCCAGCTCCCACGAGAGATCCAATCTCTCGAGGCACTGCCTGGCCTGCTTTCGTTCCTTCTCGCTGCTTGCCCGGGACAACGGAGGAAGTGTTTCGGCGAACGGAGGACTCTTGACCTCATTGGCCCGAGGCGTCCTCGCGGGCGAGGACTGCACGCTGTGACGCTCCTTCATGTCCACCCGCCTCGCCGATTCCATGGCGGTGTGTGACACCTCGGCGCAGAACGTTCCGCCCCTCAGCCCTTCCCCTTCAACAGCGACCACGCCATCGCCGCCATCAGCGCCACCCCGGCCACCAGCGCCCCCCACAACCACGCGCGCGAGGTGTTCGGCGCGGGCGCCGGCACCGACGCCGCCTGCAGCACCGGCGACGCCAGCGGCGCCGCATCCGCCACCAACACCGCCCGATCCGCCGGCAGCGCTTCGCCGCTGCGCCGTGCCGGCATCAGCTCGCCCAGCGACATCGCCGGTGCCGCCAGCGCCGGGTCGCCCCAGCCCAGCCGATGCGGCCCGCTACCGCGCGCCAGCAGCACCAGCGTGCGCGCGCGCACGCCGATGCGCAATTGCGGCGGCTGCGCCCCGAGCTGCACCATGCCACCGGCCACCTGCAACCGCAGCTGCGCGTGCACGGCCCCGTCGAGCCGCAGCACCGGCGACCTCGATTCCCCCGTCGGCAACCGCAGCCACCACACGCTGCCATCGGCCAGCGGCTGCCAGCCCGGCTCCGGCGCGGGCAGCGGCGCCGGGGTCTTGTCGCGCAGCGCGTGCAGGTGCCGGCGCAATCCGTGGCGATGCACGTGCTGGCGCGGCGCCGCCTCGCCGCGCACCAGCCAGCCGACGCGCGCCACCGTGTTCGCATCGTGCGGCAGCAGTTCCAGCGCCTCCACGGCCACCGCCGGCAGCGCGTAGTCGCAATGCTGCCCATCGCAGCTCGCCGGGGCGATCGGCTCGCTCCATTGCAGCGCGGGTTGCGGCCATTGCAGCGTCGCGCTCGTCGCCTCGGCCCCCGTGAGCTCCAGCACCGGGCCGCTGCCGAGGCTGCGCAGCCGCAGGTAGGCGGCCCGCACGCCGCCGAGCTCGATCACGCTGCTGTCCAGCCGCTGCCCCTGGTGCTGCAGCGACACCAGCTGCACCTCGGCGCGCACGGTGCGCCAATGCGTCAGGTCATCGCTCGCCTCCACCGCGACCGGCCAGGCACCGTTGGCGCGCTCGGGGAACGCGAGCGCCACCTCCATCACCGAGCCCTTCACGCCGCGCAGGTCCAGCACCCAGCCGCGCGGCGTGTCGTCCGGCGCGTCCTTGGCGTCCTTCCTGGCCGGCTTCGCCGCCGGCAGCTTGAAGACCGGCACGCTGCCGGTGGCCAGGCTCTGCTGCGCCGGTGGCGCAGCATCGGCCCAGGCGTAGGGCAGCGGCTCGCCGAGCGCATTGCGCAGCTGCAGCCCGCGCAGGTCGGCGGTGCCGGCCTGCAGCTGCCACGCGAGCGGCAGCTCGAGCGTGTAGTACGGCCCGGCGCCTTCCAGCTTC